>CAITLX010000884.1 GCA_903893335.1 uncultured delta proteobacterium
CCGAGCTCGCCGTGCACGACGCCGCGATCGTGCGCGTGCGCGAGCGCCGCCGCGACGTCCACGGCCACCGCCAGCGCCGCGTCGGTCGAGAGGCGCGCGAGCGCCGCTTGCACCTCGGGCAACGTCGGGCCGTCGACGCGCTCGAGCACCAGCCAGGTGCCCTCGTCGCCGTGCACGAAATCGTGGAGCTGCACGATCGCCGGGTGGTGCAGGCGCGCGAGCACGTGCGCCTCGCGCACCAGCCGCGCCGCGAGGGGCGAGTCGGGCCCGAGCGTCGGCTTGCGCACCTTGACGACGACCTCGAGGCCGGCGGGCTCCTGCACGGCGGCGTACGACGTGGTGAGCGGCCCGCTCGCGAGGAGCGCGACGACGCGGCACCGGCCGAAGCTCGAGGGAAGGCTCGCCATGCGAAAGCCGGGGGACTCTAGAGCAACCCTTCGCGCGACGCGACGCGCGCGAGGCCCCCGGGGTTGCCCCGGTGCGCGTTCGCGCCCACCCTTCTGCCAGTGTCGAGCCGTCGGGCCCTGATCCGCACCCGTCTCGCGGCCGAAATCGGCGCGATGGGCAAGCAGGCGCCCGTGCGCGTCGCGCTGACGTACCCGTCTCCGTACGCAGCCGGCATGAGCTCGCTCGGCTTCCAGCGCATCTACCGCGCGCTGCAAGAGGCGCCCGGCCTGTCGTGCGAGCGCTGCTTCCTCGACGACGACGCGCGACCGGGCGCGCCGAGCGAGGTCCCCATCACGTACGAGTCGGGCACCGAGCTCGCCGCGTTCCGCATCATCGCGCTCTCGGTCGCGTACGAGCTCGAGCTCGGCGGCATCGTGCAGCTGTTCGACGCGGCGGGCATCCCGGCGCTGCGCGAGGACCGCGACGACCGCCACCCGTTCGTGCTCGCCGGCGGGCCGCTGACCTTCTCCAACCCGCTGCCGCTCGGCGCGTTCGTCGACGCCATCGTCATGGGCGAGGCCGAGGGGATCGTCGCCGACATCGTGCGCGCGATCGACGCGGCGGGCAGCCGCGCGGCGGCGCTCGACGCGCTCGCGGCGATGCCGCACGTCTACGTCCCCGCGCGGCACCTCGGCACGCTGCCCACCTCGGCGCAGTGCGACGACGCGCTCTTGCCGGCCTGGGCGCCGATCCGCACGCCGCACGCCGAGCTGCGCGACATGTTCCTCGTCGAGGTCGAGCGCGGCTGCTCGCGGGGCTGCACCTACTGCGTGATGCGGCGCTCGACCAACGGCGGGATGCGCATCGTGCCCGCCGAGCGCGTGCTCTCGCTCGTGCCCGACGACGCGCGGCGCGTCGGGCTCGTGGGCGCGGCGGTGAGCGACCACCCGAAGATCGTCGAGATCGTGAGCTCGCTGGCCGACCGCGGCTGCGACGTCGGTCTGTCGAGCCTGCGGCCCGACCGGCTGACCGAACCGTTCGTCGCCGCCCTCGCCCGCGCGGGGCACCGCACGCTGACCACGGCGATGGATGGCACGAGCGAGCGCGTGCGCGAGGGGCTCGAGCGCCGCGCGAAGGTGCAGCACCTGACGCGCGCCGCGGAGCTCGCGCGCGCGCACGGGATGGATCGCCTCAAGCTCTACTTGATGATCGGCGTGCCTGGCGAGGAGGACGCCGACGTCGACGAGTGCGTCGAGCTCGTGTCGCAGCTGTCGCGGCGCATCCCCGTCGCGCTCGGCATCGCGCCGTTCTGCTCGAAGCGAAACACGCCGCTCGACGGCCAGCCCTACGCCGGCATCGACGTCATCGACCGGAGGCTCGAGCGCCTGCGGCGCGGGCTGCGCGGGCGCGCCGACGTGCGCGGCACGAGCGCGCGATGGGGTTTCATCGAGTGGGTGCTCGCGCAGGGCGGGGAGGCCGAGGGGCGCGCCGCGCTGACGGCCGTGCGCGCCGGAGGGAGCTTCGCCGCGTACAAGAAGGCGTTCGCGGCGTTGCCGACCGAGCGCCCCCGGCGCGCGCTCGCCATCGCGCCAGCCTGAGCGACGGCCTCGCGGCGGGTCAGACCGGCGGCGCTCCGGGCGCCTCGGGGAAGTGCAGCCACATGCGCGTGCCCTGGGGCGCCCGCGCCTCGCACGCGATGCTGCCGCCGTGGGCCTCGACCACCTGGCGCGTGACGGCGAGGCCGAGGCCCGTCCCGCCGCGCTTCGTCGTGAAGAACGGCTCGAAGATGCGCTCGCGCGCCTCGTCCGCGACGCCCGTGCCCTCGTCGTCGACGACGAGGTCGACGCCCCCGCCGCTCGCGCGGCGCAGGGTCACGGCGATCGTGCCGCCGCGCGGAGCCATCGCGTCGCGCGCGTTGGCGAGGAGGTTGAGCAGGACCTGGCGGATCTGCGACTCGTCGAACGCGACGACGGGCACGTCGTCCTCCATCGAGACGGCGCAGGTGACGCCGGCCCGCGTGAGCTCGGGCCTCACGAACGCGAGGACGTCGCGCACCAGCGCCGCGAGATCGTCGCGCTCGAAGCGCGGGCTCGGTCGGCGGGCGAAGCGCAGGTACTGCTCGGACAGCGCCGAGAGCCGATCGATCTCGCCCCGGATCGCGCGCAGCAGCTGCCGCGCCTCGTCCCGGTCGGCGGTCGCCTCGGGGCGCGCGAGCTCCTCCTCGAGCAGCTCGACGTTCAGGCCCATCGACGAGAGCGGGTTGCGGATCTCGTGGGTGACGTGCGCGGCCATCTTGCCGATGGTCGCGAGGCGCTCGGCCTGCAGCAGCTCGTCGCGCGCGCGCGCGATGGCGCCGACCATCCCCTCGAAGGTCGCGGCGAGCTCGCCGATCTCGTCGGGCGAGAGCGCCACCTCGCGCGGCGTGAGATCCCCCTGCGCCACGGCGCGCGCGCGGGCCGTGACCGCGGCGAGCGGACGCAGCACGCGGCGCACGTAGAGCGAGACGCCGACGCCGACCGCGACCGCGCCCGCAGCGAGCGCCACGAGCAGCTCGATCGCTTGCCGCTCGCGCGCGCGTGCGTGGGCCACCACGTCGTCGATGGCGCGATCGACGCGGCGGATGAGCTCGCGCAGGCGGCGCGCGCCGTCGAGCTCGTACGCCACGAGCTCGTCGCGCAGCGACTCGGCCCGCATCGCATCGCCGGCGCCCATCGCTTGCGCGAGGCGCGTGAAGCGCTCGGCGTCGGAGCCGAGGTAGCGCTCGATCGCCGACGCCTCGCGGCCCAGCTCGTCGGCGAGCCGCCGCTCGGGCGCAGCCGCCGAGGGGGTGATGCCCGCGCCCACCGCCGCGCGCAGATCGGCGAACATGAGGGGCCGCGCGCGCCGCTCGGTCGCCAGCCACTCGAGCGCGTCGGCGGGGTTCTTCGCCTCGGTGACGTGGTTGAGCTGCGCGCTGACGAGGTTCTGCGCCTCGAGCGCCGCGCCGAGCGCGAGCTTGATCGGCACCCACCCGCTGCGCAGCGCCTCGGCGTCGCGCGCCGCGCGCCGCGCCGAGACGACGCTCCAGCCGACGGTGGCCGCGAACGCCACGAGCACCACGACGTACGACGCGAGCACGCGCCCGGCCACGGTGCGGCGCTTCATCGCCCGCTCGCCACCCGATCAGCCGAGCCCGCGCGCGATCCAGCTCACGAGATCGCTGACGGTCTCGCCCGGCAGCGCGCGCGACCTCAGCCGCCGCAAGCTCCCGCCGCAGCCCGTCACGATCTCGCCGCCCCCCGCGTCACGGTGTTCGGCGAGCCGCACCTCGGCGATCGCCTCCGAGCTCGCGGGGCTCGTCGAGGGGAGCAGCCCCCCGGCCCCGCTGCACGCCGCGCCCTCCTTGTTGCGGGGGAACTCGGCAGGCGCGCGCCCGAGCAGCCTCGCGAGCACCTCGCGCGGCGCGTCGTAGACGCCC
>CAITLX010000885.1 GCA_903893335.1 uncultured delta proteobacterium
CGCGCGCCGCGGCGGCCGCTGGCGACGCCGTGGGTGGGCTCGCCGAGCGTGCGGCCGTCCGCCTCGGCGAGGGCACCGTCGGCGCGCGCGCCGCGGGCCACATCCTCCCGGCGGTGGCGCGTGGCGCGGTCGAGGGAGCGGCCTACGGTGCGGGGCAGGGGCTGAGCGAGGGCGTCCTCGGCGACCCCGACAACGTCGCCGAGCACGTCGTGGCGGGGCTCGGGCACGGCGCGATCATCGGCGGCGCGATCGGCGCGGCGACAGGGGGTGTCGCCACGCTCTTCGGCGAGGCTGGCCGTGGCGCGCGGGGCCTGCTCGCTCCGCGCGCGAAGGACGTCGAGAGCCTCGCTGGCAAGGCCTACGGGGAGGCGGCTCCGGGGCTCGGGGGGCGCTTCCTCGAGGCGTCGTCGGCCGTCAGCGGGCACACGCCCGAGGAGATCGGCACGTTCCTCGGCGGCGCCGAGGCGAAGGCGAACCGACAGACGGCGCGCTTCGGCATCGACCGGGACACGGCGATCCGCAACGTCACCGGCGACCTGGACGAGCTCGCGCAGGCGAGCAACGCCGTCGTCGAGGAGGGTAAGGGGGCGCTGAAGCTCGGGCAGATGACGAAGACCGTCACGCGCGGCAACGAGCCCGAGGTCGAGGCGTACGCGACCGGCGTGCTCGGCGAGACGCAGCAGCGGCTGCACGAGATGCTGGCCGACGAGGGGTCCTTCGGCTTCCGCAAGAACATCAAGGACGCGGCGAAGATCGTCGACTCGACGTTCGAGCGCGTGTCGAAGATCTCGAGCGAAGGCGGGGCCGACGCGAACGCGAAGCTCTTCATCGAGCTGGACGGGCTCAAGCGGAGCCTCGCGCCGTTCGCGAAGCCGGGCATCGCGCTCGACCGGTTGCCGAGCACGGACCAGGCGACGGCGAAGGCCTTCGACGACATCTACAAGGGCGTCATGGGGGGCCTGGAGAACAAGTCCATGTTCGGGCACGCCGCCGAGCAGCAGCAGGCGGTGAACGCCGCATGGGCCAAGCAGATCAACTCGGCGCGCTACGTCGAGAACGAGTTCCTGCGCGTCGTCGGGCGCGAGCCGGGCGACATGTTCCGCCCTCGCTTCGGGGCCGACCCGGAGAAGGCGGCGAAGTACCTCGGACAGCTCACGAGCGCGAAGAACGACCTGCGCGATCGCGCACTGAAGGACTGGATCGACCACACGCGCGAGCTCGCGAAGACGATGCGCTCGGCGTACGACCTCCCCGCTGCGAAGGCGGCCGAGGTGGACCGCGTCGTCGAGACGGCCGGGCGCCTCGAGAAGCGCCTCGAGACGGAGGGCCACGCGCTGAAGCTGCACAACCAGCTGCGCGGCATGATGGCCGAGGAGGCCGGGGGCGTCGCGGCGCTCGCGTCCCCCGTGGTCGGAGGCATGGCGGGAGGCCCGCTCGGGGCAGTGGCCGGCGCGGCCCTGTCGGGCGTGGCGAAGCCCGCCACGGTGGCCTGGCACCTTGCGACGCTCGAGCGGGCCACCGAGAGCGTGCGCGCGCGCGCGGGAGGCTTCCTCCGCCAGGCGATGCGCCCCGCGATGCTGGCCGCGCCGGCCGCGTCGGTCCGCCGGGGCACGGTCGCCGCGTCGGTCCGATGGGCTGCGGCGGTCGAGGACCCGAAGAAGTTCGACCGCAAGGTGGAGCAGATCCGCACGTTCGCGTCGACGCCCGAGGTGCAGATGGAGCACACGCGCCGCGCGCTCGGCGACGACGTCTGGACGCACGCCCCCGCGGTCGCCGCGGCGGTGCTCTCGACGAGCGTGCGCGGGGCGCAGTTCCTCGCGTCCAAGGCGCCCCCGACGGGCACCTCGAGCAGCCTGACGCCGCAGTTCGAGCACCGCGGGCTGCCGGCGGCCGTGCGCATGAAGTTCGCGCGCTACGCCAGCGCGGTCGAGGACCCGATGAGCGTGCTCGACGATCTGGCGCAGGGGCGCCTGTCGATGGAGGGAGTCGAGTCGCTGCGCATCGTCTACCCGCGCATCTACTCGGACGCGACCGCGCAGATCCTCGAGCAGATGGTGGACCTGAAGAAGCCTCTGCCGTACGCGACGCGCCTCCAGGTGGGCCTGTTCCTCGGCGCGGCTGACACCACCACGCGCCCGCAGTTCCTCGCGGCGATCCAGGGGGCCTACGCCCAGGTGACGCCCGACGCGCCCGACGGACCTCCGCCGCGCGCCCCCGCACGCCAGCTGAAGAGCGGCGGAATGCTCACGAGCACGCAGCAACTCGCATCGAAGTGAACCACTGCCGGGATGGGGATTCCAAGATGACGCCGCCGAGCGACGCCGCAGAACACCAGTCAGACGCCCGCCTCTCGCACGCTCCGAACGAAGCCGAAGAGTTGAAGACGTTCGCCGAAGCAGTCGGCGTAAAACCAGGGCTGCTGCACCACTTCGCGAGCGCGAAGGGGATGGTCGTAGCGTTCGCCGGCGTGCTCGGCGCGACGTTCGGCGCCGGTCGGTACGCGCAGTCGTTCGCGCTCGACGTCGCCCAGGCGAAGGCGGAGGCCGCCTCGGCGCACTCCGCGGTGTCGGCGATGGCCGCTGCGCCCGACGTCCCCGACCTGCGCCAGCGCGTCGCGCGCATCGAGGAGCACGACGCCGACATCATCCTCGCCGTCCGCTCGCTCGACAGCCGTCAGCGACGCGCCGAGGTCAACGCCTACATCACCTGCTCGCGCCTCGGCGGGGGCCAGCAGTGCCTGTCGCCAATCGCCGCGTCCACCGTCCCCTGAGAAGGAGCCCCCGATGCCCACGCTGACCGCTCTGCTCGCCGCGCTCTCCGCCTGGCCTACCGCGCACCCGTACCTGTACGCGCACGTCGTGGCGCCGCTGCTCGTCGGCGTCGTCGCGCCTGCCGCGGTGGCGGCGGTGGCCCGCGCCTGGGCGACCCCTCCGCTCGCCCTCTCGCGCATCGTCGAGTCGCTGAAGGCGATGGGAGTGGACGTCCCCGGGCTCGTGCGCGCCTGGCTCGCGAGCGAGACGGCCCAGCTGCCGAGGCTGGCGGGGCGCTACCCTCGGCGAGCTCCGCCGCGTGGCGTCGCGCGCGTGTCGATCCTCGCGGCGCTCGTCGCCGTGGCGCTCGCCCTCATCGTCGGCCCCCTCGCGCTGGGCGGGTGCGGCCCGACGAGCCCCGCGAACGCCGTGGTCGACTTCCCGACCCGGAGGGTCATCGAGCAGGTCGGATGCGACGTGGCCGCTCCCGCGGCCGCCGCGCTCGACCCGGGCGTGCTCGCCATCCTCGAGGCCGTCTGCTCCGTCGTCCTGCCCAGGTACGGCGCCCACGCGCCCGTCCGCGACGCGGGGGGCGAGCAGTGACGGTCCGTCGCGCGCTCGGGCGCCTCCCCGCGCGCCACGACGCCCGCACGCTCCGGCTCGTGTCGTACCTGGGGGCCGAGCTACCGCCTCCGCCCGACGCGATCGACTACGGCGACGTCGTCAAGAGCTGGCCGATGTACGCGAACGACCGCGTAGGCAACTGTACGATCGCGGCGGCTGGGCACATGGTGCAGGCGTGGACCGCGGAGGGACGCGGCCACGAGGCGCGCGTCTCCGAGGCCGCCGTGATGCACGCTTACAGCGCGGTGGGCGGGTACATCCCGGGCGACCCGTCTACGGACAACGGGGCCGTCGAGCTCGACGTGCTCAAGTACTGGCGCTCTGCCGGCATCGGCGGGCACACGATCGGCGCCTACGCGGCGGTCCATGCGCACGACGAGCGAACGGTGCGGACGGCGCTCTACCTGTTCGGCGGGCTCTACATCGGCGTGGCGCTGCCCGAGACGGCAGAGATGCAGGACGCCTGGGAGATCGACGAGGCCGCCACGGCCGAGGCGCAGGCGCCCGGGTCGTGGGGAGGGCACGCCGTGCCGCTCGTCGCGTACGACGCCGACGGGTTGACCTGCGTGACCTGGGGCAAGCCGCTGCGGATGTCGTGGGCGTTCTTCGCGAAGTACTGCGAGGAGGCCTACGCGCTGCTCTCGCGCGACTTCCTGCACAACGACAAGGGGCCGCACGGGTTCGACCTGACCGCGCTGCGCGCCGACCTTGCGGCGGTGTCGAGGTGACGCTCCCCGCGCTCGTCGCGGCTGTCGCGGTGCTCGTCGGGCTCTCGCCGGTGCGCGTGCGCGCCGTCGTGTCGGCCGCGACCGGGGCCGTTGAGCATGCCCCCGCGCAGGCCGCCCTCGTCGAGCGCGTCGGGGGCGTGCGCGCCGAGGCGCTCATGCTCGCGATCGCCGTGCGCGAGAGCCACCTGCGCGTGGGCGTCGAGCGGTGCCGCGTCGTCGGCGACCAGGGCCGCGCCGTCGGGCTCTGGCAGGAGCACGCCACGGGCAAGACGCGCGACGCGTTGTGCGCCCTCGGCGCCTCTGCGCAGGCGCGCGTGGCGCTCGACCACCTGGCCTACTGCGCGGGGCGCTCGAGCAGCCTCGAGGGGATCGTCGCCTGCTACGCGGGGCGAGCCGAGGGCCACCCGATCGTGGCGGACCGCGCGCACCTCGCGCGCGAGCTCGCGGGGGCGCCGTGAGCCGCGTACCGGCCGAGCTGCCGGACCTGCTGACCGTGGCGAGCGTGCCGCAGATCGCCGCCGCGCTCGCGCACGCGTCGACCGCGCTCGGCCTCGGGCTCGACCGCCGTGACGTGTGCCTGCTGCTCGCCCAGGTCGCGTTCGAGACGGGGCTGGGGAAGTCCATGCACCGGTGGAACCTCGGCAACGCGAAGCACGTCGACGGCGACGGGCGCGACTGGTGCTCGTTCGCGTGCACGGAGGTGTTGCACGGGCGCGAGGTGTGGTTCTTCCCGCCGGCGCCCGCGTGCCGGTTCCGCGCGTTCCGGTCGCTCGACGAGGGGGCGGTCGACTACCTGTCGATGATGCGCCGGACCTTCCGCTCGGCCTGGCCGGCGCTGCTTAGCGGCGACCCGGTCGCGTTCGTCTCGGCGTTGAAGGCCGCGCACTACTTCACGGCCGACGTCGGGCTCTACACCAGGGGGGTCTCGTCGATCTTCACGTCGGTCCTCGCGCGCATGCCCGAGGACCTCGAGACGACCGTGATGCCGTGGACGGCGGATGACGAGCTCGAGGTGGGCGCGCTCTGCCCCGGCAACGCGGCGACGCTGACGAGCACGGGCGTCTGCCTGCCGCTCCCGATGGTGGATGCGGAGAGCCTCTCGGAGGCGCTCTCGGAGGAGCAACTCGCCTGCTACGAGGCCGGCCTCTCGCTCGCGCGCGCGGACCTCGAGGCCGAGCCGCTCACCCAGCCGACCGGGAAGGCGTAACGCCTTTTGCTTGACAAGTAACGCGCCGGGGCGCAGCTTGGGTGCATGCCGACGCCCACCCGCGACACCACGTTGACCGTCCGCGTCTCCGCCGAGGAGCGCCGCATGCTCGCGCAGCTCGCCGAAGAGGCGGGCGTCAGCTCGAGCGACATCGTCCGCATCCTCGTGCGCCGCGAGTTCGCCGCGCGCACCACCGGGGGCGCGCGATGAGCCGCCAGCGCACCGGGACGATCGAGATGCGCGGCGGCATCGCGCACGCGCGCGTCACCGTCGACACCTCCGCCGAGGAGCGCGCAGCAGGGGCCCCCGCGACGAAGCGCGCCTGGTACTCGCTCGGCACGCCCGACCGGTCGACCGCCAAGCGCCGCCTGCGCAAGCTCCTGGTCGACCTCGGCGTGGGCAAGCAGGTCGAGTCGCGCTCCGCGATGCCGCGCGTCGCCGACTACGCCGAGGAGCTCTTCGAGCGCCGCGCGTCGGCCGGCATCGTGAGCGTCTCGGACGACCGCCGCTGGTTCACCCGCTGGATCGCCGCGACCATCGGGCCGCTCCGGCTCGACGAGGTCAGCTCCCAGCACATCCGCGACGTCCTGGACGGAGCCGTCGAGGCGAAGCTCGCGCGCGAGAGCGTCCGCAAGCTGCGCGTCGTCTGCCACATCATCTTCGACGCGGCCTGGCGCGACGAGCTGCTCGACGCGAACCCCGTCGCGCGCACGAAGGTCCCCGCGATCCGCGAGCTCAAGAAGCGCCGCGTGATCCTGACCGACGCGGAGTTCGTCGCGTACCTGTCGAGCACGAAGGCCGACCCCGAGCTGCGCCTCATGGCGCTCGTCGCCCGCGTCGAGGGAGGCATGCGCACGAGCGACGTCTGCCGCTGGGACTGGTCGATGATTGACACGGTCGACTTCGCCGAGTGCATCATCCCGCGCGCCAAGACCGACAGCCCGCAGGCGATCCAGATCCCCCAGCTGCTGCGCC
The DNA here is from genome assembly GCA_903893335.1 of uncultured delta proteobacterium. Lineage (GTDB taxonomy): Bacteria > Myxococcota_A > Polyangia > Polyangiales > Polyangiaceae > CAITLX01. The sequence continues at coordinate 6,285 of CAITLX010000885.1, forward strand.
CGTTCCTCCACATGCGATGGGTCGAGGTCGGGCAGCCCTCGAGCGGGCCGGTGTTCCCCGTGCGCCGTGGCCCGCGGGCAGGCGAGGCGAGGGTCCAGCGCGGCACGTCGTTCGCTCATGCGCTGCGCCGCGACCTGTACCGCGCCCACATCATCCGGCACGCGTGCACGCGCCCCGAGAGCCTGCCGCTCGAGCACCGCGACGCGGCGTGCTGCGAGGGCCTCTCGACCGATCCCCTGTACGCCGAGACGGCGCTCTCGCTCCCGGTCGACTTCCACTCCTTCCGCCGGGCCTTCTCCTCCGCGCTCGCGAACGCCGGCGTGAACGCGCAGCAGGCCATGCGCCTCGCGAGCCACACCGACCCGCGCACGCACATGCGGTACGTCGGCGACAGCCCCGAGATGCGCGCGATCCCCGACGCGGCCGTGCCTGCTCTGCCGGCGTCAATTGCCACGGCGAGCGTGGCAAATGGGCGCCGCGCCGGGTAGCCGCCGAGGTCGCGGAGGGTTGCCCGACGGGCCTCCAGGGGCCCTCGGGGGCCCTTTTCGGGCTTCATTTGCCACGGACCGTGGCAATTGACCGGAGGGCGGTTCTGAAATCCTGAGTGATTTCGGTGCGCCCGGAGGGATTCGAACCCCCGGCATTCGGATTCGAAGTCAGGCAAACCAGGACGCAACGACGCGATATCACAGTCAACCGCGCCTCGGAAGAGCCGGCGCGCGTCTGTCTGATTCCGCGTGGTTACGCCTGCGCCCGGTTCATTTGCCACAATTGCCACGGGCCGCGCGGGCGGCGCTGCGAGCTCGCGCGAAGGGGTTGGAGAGGCGCCGCTCGACGCGCATGGCCTCTTCGAGCCATGCACGCACGCTCGGGTCTGGGGCGCCGCCGAGGTCGACGGCGAGCACGGCGGAGATCGCGGCGTGGTCGATGCCGAGCTCGCGCGCCATCGCAACGGCCGTCGCGCGGTGCGCGTAGAGGTCGGACTGGTCGACGACGCGCCGGCTCGACGGCGCGGGATCATCCGGCGAGCCGTCGCCGGTGGCGAGCCAGGCGAGGGAGACGCGCGCAGCACGCGCCAGCCGGACCAACTCGTCGCGCCTCAAGTCGGCGTCTGGATCGCGTGACATGCGCGTAAACAGCGTGCCGAGGTAGCCGCCGGAAAGGCCCGCGTCGCCACACCACTGCCGACCGCTTGTCACGCGGTGCGCGAGTACCCACTCCAGCCTTTCGCGCAGGCCCACGTCAGCAAACGTAGCCGCTCCGAAGCGGCGCGCAAGGGGGGGGGGGGTCACGTTCGTTGACGTCGCGACCGCGAACGCGGACGATATTTCTTGACCGTGTATAAGGCCGCGTCTACAAGAGCGGACATGCAGCATGCCGCAGCGCAGAGCGCCATCGGGTCAGCGATCCGGGCGCGCCGCCTCTCCGCCGGTCTGAGCGCGAGCGCCCTCGCCGAGCGAGCAGGCATCGCGCGCACGCACGTTTCGACAATCGAAGCCGGAGGCCGCCCGAATCCGCGCCTCTACACGGTAGCGGCCATCGCACGCGTGCTCGGCTGCACCGTCGACGCGCTCGTGCTCGAGGCGGCCGCAGCTGGCCGCCGCTCTCGCAAGCCTCGCCTGCCTCGTCACTGAGACCGTTACGCCGCCCGCCACACGGGCGCAGGGAGTCGTGTCTGCCATGACTACAGATGTTGACGCAACCGTGAGAGCCGACGTCCTCGCGTGCCTCCGGGCCGCTGCGGGCAACGTCAAGGACCTCGGCGCCCGCCTCGGCGTCGCCTGGACGGAAGTCTCCTGGGCGCTCGTTCAGCTTCAGTCCGCGGGCGTCGCCCGGTTCGACCGCTCGGCGCGCGTCTGGCGGGCAGTGGCGTGAACCTGCTCCGCCTTCCCACCGTCGTCGCGTGCGAGGCCGTGTCCTCGCACGGCGACCGCGTCCGGTGCGTGCCGTTCGCCCAGGTCGTCACCGCCGCCAAGTGCCTAGACCGCCAGCGCGCCGCCCTGCGTGAGGGCATCGCCGGGCCGCACCGCCCGTGCCGACTCTGCGTCGACGGCGTCCTCGTCGCCGCGCGCCTCGGCGAGCACGTCGAGATCCCGGCCCCTCTGCCCCCGAGGGGCGCGTGAACCTCCACCCGTTCCAGGCGGCGGCGGTGGCCGGCGTGCGCGAGCTCGCCCGCGGCGGCGCGAAGCGCATCCTGCTCCAGTCGCCGACCGGGACGGGCAAGACCCGCATGGGCCTCGAGTTCGCCGTCGGCGCCGTGCGACAGGGCGGCCAGGTGCTCTGGCTCGCCCACCGGCGCGAGCTCGTCGCTCAGGCCGCGGGGGCCATCATGCGCGCAGGCGTCGCCGACATCGGCGTCTCGCTCGCCGGAGCATCGACGGGCTCGACGGACGCGGCGGTGCAGGTGGGCAGCATCCAGACGCTCTTCGCGCGCGGCCAGCGCCCCGACGCGCGCGTGGTCGTGTGGGACGAGGCGCACCACTGCACCGCCACGACGTACCGCGAGGTCGCGAGCGCCTACCCCGACGCCTGGCACATCGGCCTCACCGCGACGCCCGAGCGGAGCGACCACTCGCCGCTGGGCGACGTGTTCCAGGCCATCGTCGTGGCGATCTCCTCGCCCGACGCCGTCCGCCGGGGCTGCCTCGTCCCCGTCCGCGTCTACGCCCCCGCGACGTCGACCGACGCGCTGTCGGAAGACCCGCTGGCGGCGTGGACCGCGCACGCCGAGGGGCGCCAGACGGTCGCCTTCTGCTCGAGCGTCAGCGGAGCCGCCGAGCTCGCGCGCCGCTTCGTCGCGGCTGGCGTGCCGGCCGCGAGCATCGACGGGACCACGCCGCTCGCCGAGCGCACCGCGACGCTCGCAGCGTTCGCCGCGCGCGAGCTGCGCGTCCTGTGCAACTGCCAGGTGCTGACCGAGGGCTGGGACTGCCCCGGCGCGCAGGTCTGCATCCTCGCGCGAGGGTGCGGCTCCGCGGCCCTGTTCCTCCAGATGGTGGGCCGAGTCCTCCGCCCGGCCGACGGCAAGGGAGATGCGGTGCTCATCGACCTGCGCGGCGTCGTGCACCAGCACGGCATGCCGCACGACGAACGGTCGTTCAACCTCGAGGGCGAGGGCATCGCGCTCGTCTCCAAGGCGGGCGACCCGATCCGCCAGTGCCCCTCCTGCGCGGCCGTGTTCCGTGCTGCGTCGGCCGGCCTCGAGCGCGAGTGCCCGATCTGCGGCGCCGCGCTGCCGGCCCCAGCTCCGCCGCGCGCCACCGTCGAGCGCAGGCCGCTCGCGGAGATCCACGCGACCGCGAGCCGCGAGGAGAAGCGCCGCGCGTACGACCGCTTCCGCGAGCAGGCGCGCGCGCGCGGCTACTCGCAGGGCTGGGCCGCGTACCGCTTCAAGGGCGTGTTCGGGCACTTCCCCGACTTCTCCCGCTCGGAGGTCGCATGAGCGGCCCCGAGGCTGCGATCCAGGCGGAGATCCGCCTGGTGCTGGGAGGCGAGCGGGACGTGGCGCTCTGGCGCAACAACGTCGGGCTCGCCGAGTTCTGGAACGAGCGTCTGCGCCGGATGGTGCGCGTCGAGTACGGCCTAGCCGTCGGCTCCGCGGACCTCGTCGGCATCGGGCCCGGGGGCACGTTCCTCGCGCTCGAGGTGAAGACGGAACGAGGACGCACGACGCCCGAGCAGGAACGCTGGCTCGAGCTCGTGCGGTTGAAGGGCGGCGTTGGGCGCGTGGTGCGCTCCGCCGAGGAGGCGGTCGAGGTGGTCCGTGCGATGCGCGCGCGGACCGGAGGTGTGTGATGGCGGTTCATCTTCCGATTCTGAGCAACAGCAGTCTCAAGACCTTCCGGCGCTGCGCCCGGGAGTACCAGCTGCGCTACGAGCGCGGCCTCGTGCCGGTCGGGGAGGGCGCGCTGCCCCTCCGCTTCGGCTCGCTCCTGCACAAGGGCCTCGAGGCCTGGTGGCTCGCGCGCTACTCCGGCGACGACGCGCAGGCCGACTCGGCCCTGTCGATCGCGCTCGAGGCCGTCTGGGCCGCCAACGTCGGCCCCGACGCCATCGACGCGCACGAGCTCGTGCGCCTCGAGGAGATGCTCTCGGGCTACGACGCGCGCTGGTGGGCGGAGCCCTACGAGATCGTGGGCGTCGAGCCCGAGTTCCGCGCTCCCCTGCGCAACCCGCTCACCGGGGCCTCGTCGAGGACCTGGCAGCTCGCGGGCAAGCTCGACGCGCTCGTCCTGCGCGACGGTCGCGCGTTCCTCGTCGAGCACAAGAGCACCTCAGAGGACCTCGGCGCGGGCTCGTCCTACTGGCAGCGCCTGCTGCTCGACCCCCAGGTGTCGACCTACTACGTCGGCGCCGACGCGCTCGGCCACACGGTCGAGGGCTGCGTCTACGACGTCGTCCGCAAGCCGCAGGTCCGCCCCGGTCGCGCGACGCCGCTCGAGGCGCGCAAGTGGACCAAGGACGGCAAGCTCTACGCGAACCAGCGCCTCGAGGACGAGACGCCCGCCGAGTTCCGCGTTCGCGTGCGCGAGGCCATCACCGAGGACGGCGACCGGTACTACCGCCGCGGAGAGGTCGTCCGCCTCGAGGAGGAAGAGGCCGACTTCGCGTTCGACGCGTGGGGCCTCGGACGCTCCATCGCCGAGGCGCGCGCCGCCTCGCGCTTCCCGCGCAACCCCGACGCCTGCGAGCGGTTCGGCCGCATGTGCGCCTACTTCGACGTCTGCACGCGCGTCGCGTCCACGGACGACCCCACTCGCTTCGCCGTGCGCGCCTGGCCGCACTCCGAGCTCACGCAGCCGCCGGCGTCCGACGCCGTCGAGATGCTCAACCCGTCCACCGTGCACGCGGAGGCCTGAGCCATGACGACCACCGCCCCCGCGCAGTCCACCGCCAAGCGCATGAGCATCGGCTCCGTCAAGCGCGCAGCGCCGACCAAGACGTTCCGCGTCCTGCTCTACGGCACCGAAGGAGTCGGCAAGAGCACGTTCGCGGCGGGCGCCCCGGCGCCCGTGTTCATCGCGCCCTCCAAGGCAATCGAGCAGCTCGGCGTCGACGCGTTCCCCCAGCCGACGAGCGCACGCGAGATCCGCGAGGCCATTGCCGAGCTGGAGAACGGGAAGCACGACTACCGCACGCTCGTCATCGACGAGCTGGGCTGGGTCGAGCAGACGATCTGGACGCAGGTCTGCGCGGCCGAGGGCGTCGCGTCGATCGAGAAGTTCGAGTTCGGGCGCGGCTACGCGGCCGCGTTCGAGATCTGGCGGACGATCCTCGCGGACCTCGAGCGGCTCCAGACGAAGCGGGGGATGCACGTCGTGCTGCTCGGGCACGCCGAGGTAAAGCGGTTCAACGACCCGCAGCTGGGCGCGGAGTACGACCGCTTCCGCGTCCTCTTGCACGAGAAGTCGAGCGGCCTGCTGCGCCAGTGGGTCGCGGCCGTGCTCTTCGCCCGCTACGAGCTGCACTCCCAGGGCAAGCGGGAGAAGAACCGCGCCCTCTCGGACGGCTCGCGCGTCATCCACTGCGAGTGGTCCCCCGCGTTCGACGCGAAGAACCGCTACGGGCTGCCCGCCACGCTGCCGCTCTCCTGGGAGGAGTTCGCGGCCGCGGCCTCGGGCGGGTCGACCGACGAAGCCACCGCCGCGATCGCGCGCATCGCCGAGCTGCGCGCGTCGCTCGCGGGCCACCTGGACGAGGGGAAGTTCGCCGCGGCGCTCAAGGCCGCGGGCACTGACCGGCGCGAGCTCGTGAAGCTCGCCGACATGCTCGAGACGAAGGCTGCGCGCATCGCGTCGCCGACCACCGCCACCACCTGACACGCCACCCGAACGAAGGACCAACGCACATGCTTTACTCCGGAACGTACGTCGCTCGCGCAGTCGAGGGACAGCTCGGACACTCCAAGCAGGGAACGGAGCGCGTCGCCGTGCGCTTCGAGATCGTCGAGCCCGCGGACGTCGCGGGCCAGTCGATCATCTGGGACGGCTGGCTCACGGAGAAGGCGTTCGACCGCACCGTCGAGAGCCTCCGCGCCGCCGGCCTCACCGGCGACGACCTGGCCACGCTCGACGGCCTCGGCTCGCAGAACGTCGAGCTCGTGCTCGCCGAGGAGGAGTACCAGGGCGAGGTCCGAACGAAAGTCAAGTGGGTCAACCGCCTCGGCGGAGGCCCCGGGCGCCTGACCGTCGGCGCGATGGACGCCGACGCGGCCAAGAGCTTCGCCGCCCGCATGCGCTCGCGCGTGGCGGGCGTCGGCAAGCCCGCGGGCGCTCCCGCTGCTCCGCCCGCGCGCGCCAAGGCCCCCGCGCGCACCGCTGCGCCTGCCCCGGCTCCGCTCCCCGTCGCCGACGAGGACATCCCGTTCTGAGCGGGATGCGCTGACGCCTGAGCGAGCGACGAAGGAGGAGGACGACATGGGAGAGATGGACAAGATCGTGGACGCGCTCGTCGAGCGCGTGGCGGACCGCGTCGTCGAGCTGCTCGAGGCGCGCGGGGCGCGTGGCGGGGCAGCGCCGCCGGACGCGCTCATGCAGAAGCAGGACGTCTGCCAGGTGCTCGGCGTCTCGCCCGCGAGCCTGGACCGCTTCTGCCGCGAGGGCATGCCGCACGTCTACGTCGGCGCCTCGCGCCGGTTCCGCCGTGCGGCGGTCGTGGCCTGGTTCGAGTCCCGCCCGCGTGGCGGGGCTCGGCCGGCCCCGGTCGACGTCGACCGTGCATCCGTGCAGCTGAGGACGCGACGAGCATGACGCAGGCCCTCGTCACCAGCGTCGCGCTCGTCGACGTCGGCGCCCTGGCGCACGTCGGCACGCTCGACCCCGCGCGCGCCGCGCAGGTCTATGCGCGCGCCGGGTTCCAGCCGATCCCGCTCTACGGGCTCGCCGAGGGCGTCTGCCGCTGCCAGCGCGGCAAGGACTGCGACGCCCCCGGAAAGCACCCGCGCATGCGCGGCTGGCAGCTCGCCGCGACCAGCAAGCCCGAGGCCGTCGCCGCGCACGGGTGGGGCGCGGCCCACGTCGGCCTCGCGATGGGAGGCGAGGCGCGCCTCGTCGCGCTCGACATCGACGGCGAGGCGGGGCGATGCAGCCTCGCCGAGCTCGAGCACGGACACGGCGCGCTCCCAGCGACGCTGACCCTCGAGACAGGCCGCGCCGACGGTGGACAGCATCGGATCTTCCGGTGCCCCGACGATCTCGACCTGGCGGACGTGAAGAACCGCGTGTCGAGCCTCGGGCCGGGGCTCGACGTGCGCGCCGGGGGAGGGCAGATCGTCGTGCCTCCGAGCGGTCACGTCAGCGGCCGGCGCTACCGCTGGGCGACCCTCGTCGCTCCCGCGCCGCTGCCCGACTGGCTCTACAGCCAGATGACGGGCACGCCGGCCAAGTCGCGCGCCCGTGCGCTCCAGGCTGTCGAGCAGGCCCGCCAGGCGCCCGCCGACGCCACCAAGGCCACCAGCGTCGACCGGACGCGCGCGTGGGCTGACGCCGCCCTGGCGTCCTGCTGCCGGGGCGTGCGCGAGGCCGCCGAGGGGCAGCGCAACCACGCCCTGAACCTCCAGGCCTTCTCCGCCGGCCAGCTCGTCGCCGGGGGCGCCCTCTCCGAGGCGACCGCGACCGCTGAGCTCACGAGCGCCGCACGCGCGGCGGGGCTCGACGAGCAGGAGATCATCAAGACCTTGCGCTCGGCGTTCGACGGCGCCCGCTCGTCGCCGCGCTCCGCTCCCCCCGAGCGTCCCCTCGCGCAGCGGCCGGCCCCGAAGCCGACGACGCCGAGGGGGCCGCGCGAGCCGGGGGAGCGCGCGCCCCTCGAGCGAGGCGACCACGTCGAGCTCGCAGACCGCCTGGTCGAGGAGCTCGCGGGCTCCGGGCCGCTCGTCTGCACCGACGGGGACCTCTGGACGTACGGGACCGTCGCGGGCCGCTGGGCCCCGGTCGACGTCGCGACGAGCGCTAGAATCGTGGCGAGCTACGCCGGCGCCGAGGTGCTCGGGGCGCGCAAGCCGAAGTCGATCTCGCATGGCGACGTGGGCGGCGCGGTCGGGCTGGCCAAGCAGTTGCACCACGCCGCCGGATGGTTCGACGCTGCGCCCACGGGGATCGCATTCAAGAACGGGTTCGTCCGGCTCACCACCGCTGGGCTCGAGCTCACGCCGCACGCCTCGGACAACCGCGCGCGCCACGGCTACGAGTGGGCCTACGACCAGGGGCACGGCTGCGCCGCCTGGTCGCAGTTCCTCTACGACCTCTTCCGCGAGGACCACGACTGCGCCGAGAAGATCGACTTCCTCCAGGAGTTCGTCGGGGCCGCGCTGCTCGGCATCGGCCCGCGCTTCGGCGTCGCGGCCGTGCTCGTCGGCGACGGCGCGAACGGCAAGTCGACGCTGCTCGAGGTGCTCCAGGGCATCATGCCCCCCGGCTCTACCTGCGCGATCGCCCCGCAGATCTGGGGCCAGGAGTACCGCCGAGCGGAGTTCGTCGGCCGGCGCCTCAATGCCGTGTCGGAGCTGCCCGAGGCCGACATCCTAGAGTCCGAGGCCTTCAAGGCGATCATCACGGGCGACCTCATCGACGCCCGCCGCATCCGCGAGGCGCCCTTCTCGTTCCGGCCGTGCGCGTCGCACATGTTCGCCGCGAACCGGCTGCCAGGCACCAACGACCAGACCGACGGCTTCTGGCGACGCTTCGTCGTGCTCGGGTTCAATCGCGCCTTCCGAGGCTCCGACGCCGTCGCCAACCTGGCCTCCGGGCTGCTCGAGCACGAGCGCGCAGGGATCGTGCAGTGGGCGCTGCAAGGGGCGCACGCACTGCAAGCCCGAGGGCGCCTGCCGCGCGTGCCCAGCTCGGACGCGGCGAAGATCGAGTGGCGCCGCAACTCCGACCCGGTCGCCGTGTTCGTCGACGAGGTCTGCGAGAAGGCCGACGAGCCGCGGTCGTGGATCCGAGCGATGCCGCTCTACCGTTACTACGTCGCCTGGTGCAGCGAGAACGGGCACCGCCAGATGTCGTCGATGAAGTTCGGCATGCGCCTGGCCGGCGTCGGCGTGAACAAGGAGCACCGCGAGAACGGATGCTTCTACGCCCTCCGCCTTCGCTACGAGGCGGCGCAGTGATCCGGGTGTACGTCGCCGCGCCGAAGGGGGAGGTGCTGCGCGCTCGCCAGGTCGCCGCGCTCGTCAACGAGGTCTACGGCGCCGCCGTCTGCTCGACGTGGCACGCGTCCTACCAGGACGGCACGCCAGACCCGACCGACCGCGAGCTCGCCCACACCATCCTGGACGAGAACCTGCGCGACCTGGCCGTGGCCGATGTGGTGCTCGCGCTCCCGCGGTTCGGAACAGGCGTCGAGACGTACGTCGAGATCGGCCGCGCGCTCGCCGCGGGGATCTTCGTCGTGATGAGCGCCGAGCACGGGGGGCTTCCGCTCTCCCGGGTGGACGACGGCGCCAAGGTCTACGCGACGGACGCCGCTGCGCTCGTCGGCATTGCAGAGATCGCGCGCTGCCGCGCGCACTGACCAGACGGAGGAGGGATCAATGGAGACTAAGGGAATCGACTCTGGGGCGTGCCACGCGCCCTTGGCGGGGCTCGGAGCGGTAGGCCTGCTGCGCTGGCTGGCGGGGGCGGTGCGCGCATGACGCCCGCCGAGCGAGCGAGGCTGGCGGCGCTGGCGGCAGCGGCGACGCCGGGGCCGTGGCGAGCCGACGACCAGGACCACCGCACCGAGGTCGTGTCGGTGGACGGCGTGGTGGTGGCCGACCTGCGCGACCACACGCAGGGCGACGACGCCGCGCTCATCGCCGCGTCCCGCACCGCCGTCCCCGAGCTGCTCGCCGCCCTGGCCGATGCCGAGGCGGCCCGGGACGCTCTCATCGGCGCTGGCTGCTCGCCCGAGCAGAACGCGCTCGCGTTGCTCGACCTCTACCATCAGCGCGAACAGAACGCGCTTTCGGGCGAGGCAGACGCTACGCGGCGCGCGGAGGCCGCCGAGCTTGGCTGCGAGATCGCCTACCGGCGCGAGCCGACGCAGGCCGAGGGCGACGCGCACGAGTACCGGCACGATCAAAGCATGGGGGCGTCGGAGTGCATCGGTGAGTGCCATGTGCCGACGGGCAATCACCACGGCCACCGATGCCGGTGCGGCCTGTGGGTCTGGGGCGGGCCGACCGTCTGCGTGAAGTGCGTGGCGGCAGACGCCGTGGCGTGCGTGCAGGCGCAGCGCGACATCATTCTCGACGCGAGCGCCGAGGGATCGTGGATGGCGCGCGCCCTCGACGCCGAGCGGGAGCGCGACCGGCTGCGCGAGCGGGTGAGGCTCGCGGAGGGGCACATCGCGCACATGGCGACGCTCGGGTGCCGAGGAGTCGCGTGCAGCGACGCGCGTCCGTGCGCTTCTTGCTACGCCCGCGAGGCATCCCGCGCGTCGAGCGCGGGAGGCACGCCGTGACCTCGCCGAGGCCGGTCGAGCCGGTCGTGGGGATGACCTTCGAGGCGGGAGGCGCGACCTTCGCCATTTTCCACGTCACGCCTCACGCGGCCCACTACCACGACCCCGACGGGATGCCGTGGAGCATCGCCCGCAACTCGTGGCTGCGCGAGCAAGAGGCCGGGCTGCTGCACGTCGTGCTCTGGAC
>CAITLX010000886.1 GCA_903893335.1 uncultured delta proteobacterium
CGGCGGCGGCGCGGCGTCGCCGACCCCTGTCCCCCCGCTCGACCGGCACGCGCCGGCCCCGGCCGCGACGAGCGCGGCGCACAGGGCGGCGGCGGCGCGCGACCTCACGGCTCGGCGAGGATGGCGAGCGAGCGCTTCGCGGGGCGCTCGGCGTCCTCGGCCGGGGCGACGGGCTCGGCGTGCCCCATCACGGCGCGGTTGATGTGCATCGAGCAGAACTTCGGGCCGCACATCGAGCAGAACTCGGCCGTCTTGAAATAGTCGTCGGGGAGCGTCTCGTCGTGCATCGCGCGCGCCGTCTCCGGGTCGATCGCGAGCTCGAACTGGCGCTCCCAGTCGAACGCGTAGCGTGCGCGGGAGAGCGCGTCGTCGCGGTCTCGCGCGCCGGGGCGATGGCGCGCGATGTCCGCCGCGTGGGCGGCGATCTTGTAGGCGACGAGACCCGCCTTCACGTCCTCCGCGGTGGGGAGCCCGAGGTGCTCCTTGGGCGTCACGTAGCAGAGCATCGCGGCTCCCGCGGCGCCGGCCATCGTCGCGCCGATGGCGCTCGTGATGTGGTCGTAGCCAGGCGCGATGTCGGTGACCAGCGGCCCGAGCACGTAGAACGGCGCCTCGTGGCAGAGTTCCATCTCCTTCTTCACGTTCATCTCGATCTGGTCGAACGGCACGTGGCCGGGCCCCTCGATCATGACCTGAACGTCCTTCTGCCAGGCGCGCAGCGTGAGCTCTCCGAGCGTCTTCAGCTCGGCGAACTGCGCCGCGTCGCTCGCGTCGGCGAGGCAGCCGGGGCGCAGCCCGTCGCCCGCCGAGATGGCCACGTCGTAGCGCGCGCAGATGTCGAGCACGCGGTCCCAGTGCGTATAAAACGGGTTCTCGGCGTCGTGCTCGAGCATCCACTGCGCCATGATGGCGCCGCCGCGCGACACGATGCCGGTGATGCGCGAGCGCGCGAGCGGCAGGTGGGCGCGCAGCACGCCGGCGTGGATGGTGAAGTAGTCGACCCCCTGCTGGGCCTGGTGCTCGAGCATGCCGAGCAGGTCGTCGGCCGTCATCGACGCGATGCTCTGCGTGTTCTGCAGCGCCTGGTAGATCGGCACGGTGCCGATCGGCACCGGGCTCGCGGCGATGACCGCGCGGCGGATGCCGTCGATGTCGCCGCCGGTCGAGAGGTCCATCACGGTGTCCGCGCCGTGCTTGAGCGAGATGCGGAGCTTCTCGAGCTCGCCCGCGACCTCGCCCGAGACGGCGCTGTTGCCGATGTTCGCGTTGATCTTGCACGAGAGCGCGATGCCGATGCCCATCGGTTCGAGGTTGGGGTGCGCGACGTTCGCCGGGATGATGAGCCTGCCGCGGGCGACCTCGGAGCGCACCAGCTCGGGCTCGACCCGCTCGCGCCCGGCGACGTGCGCCATCTCCTCGGTGACGACGCCCTGACGGGCGAAATGCATCTGCGTCGGGGTAGCGACGCCGGCACGCTTGGCGATCCAGGAACTGCGCATGTTCTCCTCGAGAGCGGGCCGAAGAGCCCGCGGGGGGAGTGACGATTCGCGCGTCGTCCCGTCCTTGTCAACGGCCCGTCGCCCCCCGCTTGCCCCGCTTGACCGCGACGACGCTTGCTCCTACACCCCGTCAGTTCAAATTGTTTTGAAACTTTCGAGCGCCATGACATGTCGTACGCGTCGCTAGCCGAATTCGTCCAGGTGCTCGAGGAGCGCGGCGAGCTGGTGCGGATCGCCCGCCGGGTCGATCCGCGGCTCGAGGTCGCCGCCATCGCCGACCGCGTGATGAAGTCCGGCGGGCCCGCGCTGCTCTTCGAGCGCGTCGGAGACTCGGCGTTCCCCGTGCTCATCAACGCCTTCGGCTCGCGTCGCCGCATGGCCTGGGCGCTCTCGCAGCCCGACCTCGAGGCCCCGGCGCGCGAGATCGAGCGCGTGCTGCAGACGCGCCCCGGCGCCACCGCCCGCGATTTCGCGCGGATGCTGCCCCTGCTGCCCGAGCTCGCCGCCGTGCCCCCGCGCCACGTGTCGAGCGGCCGCTGCCAGGACGTGGTGCTCGAGGGGGACGCGGTCGATCTCGGCCTGCTGCCCGTGCTGACGACCTGGCCGAAGGACGGCGGCCCCTTCTTCACGCTGCCGCTGGTCATCACCCGCGACCCCGAGACCGGGGCGCGCAACGTGGGGATGTACCGGATGCAGGTGCTCGGGCGCGACCGCACCGCGATGCACTGGCAGCTGCACAAGACGGGGGCGCGCCACCTGCGCCGCGCGCGCGAGCTCGGCATGAAGCGGCTCGAGGTCGCCGTCGCGCTCGGCGGGGACCCGGCCGTGACCTACGCCGCGACCGCGCCGCTGCCCGACGGGCTCGACGAGCTGATGCTCGCCGGGTTCCTGCGCAAGAAGCCGGTCGAGCTCGTGAAGTGCCGCACGATCGACCTCGAGGTCCCCGCCGACAGCGACTTCGTGCTCGAGGGCTGGGTCGATCCGAACGAGGAGCTCGTGCCCGAGGGGCCCTTCGGCGACCACACGGGGTACTACACGCCCGTCATCCCCTGCCCCGTGTTCCACGTCACCGCGGTCACGCACCGCGAGGGGGCCGTCTTCCCCGCGACGCTCGTCGGGCCGCCGCCGATGGAAGACGCGTGGCTCGGCAAGGCGACCGAGCGGATCTTCCTCCCCATGCTCCGGACGCTGTTTCCCGAGATCGTGGACATGAACCTCCCCATCGAGGGGGCGTTCCACAACCTCGTCATCGTCAAGATCCGCAAGCAGTACCCGTTCCACGCGGCGCGCGTCGCGCACGGCCTCTGGGGCGCGGGGCAGATGATGTTCTCCAAGGTCATCGTCGTCGTCGACGACGACATCGACGTGCAGGACGTCGCCCAGGTGGCGTGGCGAGCGCTGGCCAACCTCGACCCGAAGCGCGATCTCTCGTTCGTCGAGGGGCCGATCGACCAGCTCGATCACGGCTCGAACCAGGCGTTCTACGGGGGCAAGGTCTGCGTCGACG
>CAITLX010000887.1 GCA_903893335.1 uncultured delta proteobacterium
GCCGGCGAGTACCACTGCGTGCCGCGCGCCGGCTCGTGCCGCGTCGAGGCGCCGACCGCCTGCTCGCCCTGCCGCGTCGACGACGACTGCGGCGCCGGCGGCTACTGCAACGAGAACCCCTACTCGGGCGAGCGCTCGTGCCTGACGCCGTGTGACGAGGCCGGCAAGTGCCCGGAGGCGCCCGGCGGCCAGCCCATGACGTGCTGCGCCAGCAAGGCGACCTGCGGCGCGCTCTACAAGTACTGCCAGCTGCGCAAGAACGCCGGCGTCCCCGACCCGCGGTCGTTGTCGGGGTGCTGGGTCACTCCGTGCACCGACGACGCGACCTGCACCGGGTCGGAGCGCGACTTCTGCTACCCCGGCGCCGACATCTGCTTCACGGGCAGGAAGTGCAGCGACAGCTCCGGCTGCGACGAGAACACCGGCGAGACGTGCGACCCGAACGGCTTCTGCCGCCCGGCGACTTGCACGACCAACGCCGATTGCCCGCCGTGCAGCGCGCCCGGCGCCGGCTGCCCAGCCGGCTACCAGGACCAGCTCACCGTCTGCCAGGGAGGCTTCTGCCTCTCGGCCCGCTGAGCGGCGCGCACGCGCCCTCGTCGCCCCCCCTCCGAGCCGGCGCGCAGAGCGATGGGCCCTTCGACCGGTGCCCATCGCGCGTGAATGCGCGCGCCCCGGGCGACGTCGAAGGGGGAACGGCGCTTTACGCGGCCCGCCCGGTCGGGGTACGACTGGGACACGACGCCTCGCGTTCAGCGCGCGGTCTTCCGATCCGAACAAGGAGCTTGTGATGAAGCTGTCCCGTTATGCCGCCTGGCCGCTCTTCGTGGTCGCCCTCTCGGCCCCCGCGCTCGTCGACTGCAGCGCCAAGGACCTCGCCGACGCCGCCCGCGGCTGCGACGGGCTCAACGTCTCGGCCAAGGCCGACATGACGGTCAAGGCCTTCGCCGACGCCGCCGCCTCCCTCAAGGCGAAGGCCCTCGAGGTCGAGGCCCAGTGGGCCGCGACGTGCAACGCCATCAACGCCGACCTCGGCGAGGACACGTCGAAGACCGACGCCTCCGGCGCCTGCGCCGTGCTCAACGCGCGCGTGAAGAAGGCGCTCGACGCCGGCGTCACGGTCAGCGTCACGGCCGCGTTCGACTGCCGCGCCGACGTGAGCGTGCAGGCCAACTGCCAGGCCTCGTGCGCCGCCTCGGTCGGCTGCGACGTGAAGGCCTCGTGCGACCCCGGCAAGCTCTCGGGCACCTGTTCGGCGAGCTGCACCGGCTCGTGCGAGGGCCCGTCGGTGCAGTGCACCGGCACCTGCGAAGGCACCTGCACCGTCGACGCCGACGTGCAGTGCGCCGGCACCTGCGAGGGCTCGTGCAGCGCTCCGACCTGGTCGGGCACCTGCGACGCGGGCTGCAGCGCCGAGTTCAGCGGCACCTGCCAGGGCACCTGCGACGGCCAGTGCGACGGCACCGCCACCACCGCCGGCGGCTCCAAGGGCAACTGCAAGGGCAAGTGCTCGGGCACCTGCACGGGCGGCGCCGCCTCGGGCTCGTGCACGGCGCAGTGCTCGGGCAAGTTCAGCGGCGGCTGCACCGCCAACTGCAAGGGCTCGTGCGCCGCGACCGCGGCTGCCTCGTGCACCGGCTCGTGCAACGGCTCGTGCTCGGCCACCCCGGCCAAGTGCGAAGGCTCGTGCACCGGCGGCTGCTCGGTGGACTACACCGCGCCGCACTGCACCGGCAGCCTGAACTGCAACGTGGACGCCAACTGCCAGGCCTCGTGTGACGGCCAGGCGAGCGCCTCGGTCACCTGCGGCGGCCACGCCGACGTCGTGGTCAACGGCGACGCCGACCTCTACGCGGCGCTCACCGCGCACGCGGGCGACCTCGGTGCGGCCATCAACGCGACCATCGCGCTGAAGGACCCCATCGCGAACCTCGCCGGCCAGGTCGGCGCGTCGATCCAGGCCGCCGGAGAGATCACCGCCGCGGGCGGCGTCTGCCTCGCCGGCTCGCTCGGCGTCATGGCCGAGGCCAGCGTGTCGATCAACGTGTCGATCAAGGCCAGCGCGAGCGCGAACGGCAGCGCCAGCGCGGGCTGACCCGAGCCAGCGCCCCACGGCGCGCACGAGGCCCTCCACCCTCACGGGTCGGAGGGCCTTCGTGTTTCTGGCGCACGCGCCTACCATCGGCGCGCCATGCAGCTGCCCCTCTCCTTCCCGCTCCGCGTCGCGGGGGCCGCGTTCGACGACGGCCCGCGCGCGACCATCACCGACCCCTGGCGCGGCGACGCGGTGGGCGAGATCGTGCTCGCCGACCACGCGCGCGCCGCGCTCGCGGCCGACGCGGCGCGCGACGCGTTCGCCGGGATGCGACGGCAGGCGTCGTTCGAGCGCAAGCGCGTGCTGCGGCGCGTGGCCGAGGCGGTCGAGCGCGACGCCGAGGCGTTCGCCGAGCTCATCGCGCGCGAGGCGGGCAAGCCGATCTCGCTCGCGCGCGGCGAGGTGAAGCGCGCGGTCGCGACGCTCGAGCTCGGCGCCGAGGAGGCGACGCGCATCGGCGGCGAGGTGCTGCCGCTCGATCTCGGCGAGCCCGCGGCGGGCTTCGTCGGCGGCTGGCGGCGCGTGCCGGTGGGCCCCGTGCTCGCGCTCGCGCCCTTCAATTTCCCGCTCAACCTCGTCTGCCACAAGCTCGCGCCCGCGCTCGCGTGCGGCTGCCCCGTCGTGCTCAAGCCCCCCCCGCAGGCGCCGCTGTCCGCGCTGCGCCTCGCCGACCTCATCCGCGAGGCAGGCGCGCCGAAGGACGCGGTGCAGGTCGTGCCGTGCGAGGTCGACGTCGCCGAGTCGCTCGTCACGAGCGATCGCTTCGAGCTGCTGACCTTCACGGGCAGCGCGAAGGTCGGCTGGCACCTCGCCGCGCTCGCGCCGAAGAAGCGCCCGGTGCTCGAGCTCGGCGGCAACGCGGCGGTGCTCGTGCACGAGGACGCCGACCTCGCGTGGGCGGTGGGGCGCACCGTGACCGCGGCGTTCGCCTACGCGGGCCAGGTCTGCATCAAGGCGCAGCGGCTCTACGTGCACGCAGCCGTGTACGACCGCGTCCTCGCAGCCGTCGCCGAGCAGGCCGCGAGGCTCGCGCCGAAGGATCCGCTCGACCCCGCGGCGCTGCTCGGGCCGATGATCGATCCCGCGGCGGCGGCCCGCGTCGACGCGTGGGTCGACGAGGCGTGCGCCACGCCGGGTGTGCGCGCCGTGGTGCGCGGGGCGCGCGACGGGGCGCGCCTCGGCCCCACGGTGCTCGCCGTCGAGGGCGACGGCGCGGGGCTGCGCGTCGTGGACGAGGAGGTGTTCGGGCCGGTGCTCACCGTGCACCGCTACGCGACCTGGGAGGAGGGGCTGCGGCTGGCGGGCGCGAGCCGCTACGGCTTGCAGGCCGCCGTCTTCACGCGCGACGCCGCGCGCATCCGGCAGGCAGCCGAGGCGCTCGAGGTCGGCGCGCTCGTGGTCAACGACGCGACGACGTTCCGCGTCGACGCGATGCCCTACGGAGGCGTTCGAGACTCGGGGCGCGGGCGCGAGGGGGTCCGCTTCGCCATCGAGGCGATGACCGAAATGCGACTGCTCGCCGTCCACATCTGACCTACGCTTCGCTCAAGTCCGTCGCCCGACGGACCGTTCGGAAACGTGGGGGGGTCACCGCGAGGCAAGCGTGCGCGACACGGGCGAGCTCATCGACGACAGGTACCTGCTGCTGCGCCCGCTCTCGGTGCAGGCCGACGGCGAGCTGTGGGAGGCCGACAACCGGCTGCTCGAGCGCGCCGTCTCGCTGAAGCTGCTCGCGAGCGACCTCTCGGGCGACGCTGCGGCGCGCGCGCGGTTCGTCGCCGAGGCTCGCGCGGCAGCGCGCATCGTGCACCCCAACGTGGCCGCCGTGTACGACCTCGGCGTCACCGAGGAGGGCACGCCCTACATGGTGCTCGAGCCGCTGCACGGCGAGACGCTCGCCGACCTGCTCGACCGCCGCGGGGCCATGGTGCTCGACGCCGCGTGCGCCGTCGCCGTGCAGGTGCTCGCGGGGCTCGAGGCGGCGCACCAGGCGGGCATCGTGCACCGCAGGCTCGACCCGGCGTGCGTCGTCGTCCTGCGCCCGCGCCCCGACGAGCTCGTCGCCAAGGTGCTCGATTTCGGCCTCGGCGAGCTGCCGCTCGGCAGCCGCGACGCGCCGGTCGCGACCTACCTCGCGCCCGAGGTCGAGGCGGGCACCTCGGTCGATGGGCGCGCGGACGTCTTCTCGGTCGGCGTGATGCTCTACGAGATGCTCGCGGGGCGTCCGCCGTTTCCCGGCCGCGACCGCGAGCAGATCGTGCACGCCGCGCTCGCCGGCGACTACCCTCCCCTGCGCGCGCTCGTGCCCGGCCTCCCCGCGGCGCTCGAGCGCATCGTCGACCAGGCCCTCGCCGGCTCGCCGCGCGCGCGCACCGCGTCGGCGCGCGAGCTGCTCGTGGCGCTGTCGCCGTTCGCCGCCGTGGACGTCGCCCCGTCGGGCCCCGCGCCCGCGCTCGACGTCGCGGTGCCGCGCCTGGCGTCGTGGCGCACCGACGCCATCGACCGGCTCGGGCGCGCGGTGCACGCCGAGGACTTCGCCGAGGCGCGCGCCGGGGGGCGCCCTCAGCTTCAGCTCGTGAGCGTGAGCGCGATGGGCGAGGGGCGCATGCGCCCCGAGGATCTCGTGCGCCCGCAGATCCCGCGCGCGCCGCTCGCGCCGCTGCACTTCGCCAGCGTCGCGCCGATGCGCTCGCGCCGCCCCGTGCGCATCGACTCGGTCGACCTCGGCACGCCGATGCCCACCACCGCGCCGCTCGCCGCGCCGACCGCGCCCCGACCGAGGCGCCGCGAGGGCGCGCTGCGCGCGCTGGCCGAGCGCCACCCTGGCGTGGCCCTCGCCCTCGCGGCAGGATGGGGCCTCGCCGCCGTCGTCATCGTCTGGGCGATCTTCCTCCGCTGAGGCCGCGGGCACGCGACGGAGCGAGCGTCTCGGCCCGATTGACACGAGCCGACGCGAACTCTACGTCCCGCCTCTCTCAGGAGCCCGCCGCACCACCATGCCCATCACCGAAGCCCAGGCACTCGAGGCGCTCTCCCGGGTCCATGACCCCGAGCTTCACCGCCCGCTCACCGAGCTCGGCATGATCAAGGACCTCACGGTCGCGCCCGACTTCGCCGTCGCGCTCGAGGTCGAGCTCACCTCGCCCGCGTGCCCGCTGAAGGAGCGCATCGGCGGCGACGTCGAGGCCGCGCTGCGCGCCGCGGGCGCGACGTCGGTGGCGATCCGCTGGAGCGCGCGCGTGGCCGCACGCCAGCTCGCCGAGGACGACCCGCTGCCCGAGGTGAAGAACATCATCCTGGTGATGAGCGGCAAGGGGGGCGTAGGCAAGAGCACCGTCGCGGCCAACCTCACGATGGCGCTCGCGCGCTCGGGCTGCCGCGTCGGGCTGCTCGACGCCGACATCTACGGGCCGAGCGTGCCCACCATGTTCGGCATCATGGGGCGGCCGAGCTCGACCGACGGCAAGCTCATCGAGCCGCTCGAGCGCTTCGGCGTGAAGCTCATGTCGATCGGCTTCCTGCTCGAGGACGAGAAGTCGGCGGTCGTGTGGCGCGGCCCGATGCTGCACGGCGCGCTGCTCCAGCTCGTCAAGGACGTGCACTGGGGCGCGCTCGACTACCTCATCCTCGACATGCCCCCCGGCACGGGCGACGTCGCCCTCACGCTCTCGCAGCGCGTGCGGGCGACGGGCGCCGTCATCGTCACCACCCCGCAGGAGGTGGCGCTGCAGGACGTCTACAAGTCGGTGTCGATGTGCAAGAAGGTCGGCATCCCCGTGCTCGGCGTCGTCGAGAACGAGAGCTACTTCCTGTGCGACGGCTGCGACAAGCGCCACGAGATCTTCGGCAGCGGCGGCGGCCAGAAGATCGCGGACTACGCCGAGGCTCCCCTGCTCGGCCAGCTTCCGCTCGACCCGAGCGTGCGCGCGTGGGGCGACGGCGGCACGCCCGTCGTGCAGGCCGCGCCCGGCTCGGCCATCGCGCGCGCCTTCGTCGCCGTCGCCGAGAAGCTCGCCGACCGCGTCAGCGTGCAGAACCTCGGCTCCGGCCAGGGCCTCGTCATCGACCGCAGCGGCGGCTCGGGGCCGCTGCACCTGCCGATCGCGCGGTGACGACGGCGGTACCGTCCTGATACCCTGCTCGGCATGATTCTCGCCCTCTTCGTCACGGGGTGGCTGCTGGGCGGACACGCCCTGTCAACCTGGCTCTGGCGACGCGGCGGGGCCGCACCCGGCCCCATGGAGCGGGCCACATCGTCCATGCTCCTGGCGACCGCGCTCTGGATCGCGACCGCATGGCTCCTGTCGCCGCCAGCCCTGCTGGCCCGAGGACCGCTGCTCGCGGCATCGGCGATTGTCGGAATGGCGGGAGTGGCAGTGTCGCGAAAGCTCGCCGCGCACCAGCAACCCCAGATTCCCGGCCGCTGGACCGCGACCGACACGGCCGTCCTGGGCCTCGCATGCCTACCGATCGCACTGTGGCTCGGCTATGTCCTCTGGCGCGGATGGTATTTGCCCGTCTGCCACCACGATGCCCTCTCGTACCACATGCCCAAGGCGGTATTCATCGCCCGCGCGGGCGGTTACCGCTGGTTCGAGGCTGCCGACTTCCGCATCTCGTCGTACCCGTCCAACTACGAGATGCTCGCGGCCACCGTCCTCGCGGTGGACCGCTCGGATCGCGCGACGTCCGCGCTCTCCACGCTTCACTACGTCTTCCTGCTCCTCGGCTCCGGCGCGCTGGCGGAGCGATGGTGGGGGCGCGGCCTCCACGTCCTCGCCGCCGTCTTGCTCGTGGCGGGCGCTCCCGTCGTGCTCCTCCACAGTGGAACCCACAAGAACGACCTGCTCGTCGCAGGGATGTTCGTCGCCGCGTTCGTCTGGGCGGGCCGGTGGGCCAGCGAACGACGTCCCCCCGCGCTGCTGCTCACGATCGTCGCGACCGCAATCGCCGTGGGCACGAAGCCCCAGGGCTTCTATCTGATAGCCGCGCTCGGGGCGGTGCTTTCCGTGGTCTGTCTGGATTGGTGGCGCAAAGACTGGCGCCCATCGCCGCGACACGTCCTGGCCACGGGAGCCCTCACGCTCGGCTCGCTGATCCTGCTGGGCGGTTGCGCCTACCTCGTCAAGCTTCGACACACCGGAACGCTCTTCGGACTGCCGGCCGACGACACGGCCAACCACTCCATGAGCTTCGGCTGGGGTGACCTGACCAACCTGCTCGAGGTGCCTGCGTTGCTGATGCTGGCACCATTCTCTTCGAAGGCCACCGAGGTGCCCGTACCGTGGCGCCACGCATCATGGTTCTGGCCACGCTACGAGCTCTACTTCTCGCACTTCGGGGCGTCATTCACGGTGCTCGTGCTTGCGCTGCCCGTCGCTGCCTTCCTCGCGCACCGCGCGGCCCCGTCGTCTGCGCGGCGCGAGCGGGTCGTAGCCTCCGCGATCGCTCTCTTGGCGCTCGCGCTCCTCCTGCCGATGCGGATGCGCCCGGTGGGCTTCTTTGCCTACTTTCCGCGCTTCATGATCTTCGTCCTCCCGATCATCGCGTGCTGGACTGCCGCGCCGGCCGCCTCGCAGTTGCTGCGCGTCCACCGGTCGGGCTGGCTTCGCGCGGGCGGCGTCTCGATCGTCCTCGCCAGCGCCGCCGTCTTCGTCGTCCACGCGCTCGATTACGGCGAACACGACACCTTCAGCTCCTTCGCATATGCGAGGAAGGCGGCCCAGCATGACCGCTACCGCGTCCTCTCCGCGGGCCGAGACCGAGCGGGCAGCTTCGTCGACCGGGTTGCCGGCCGTGACGACGTCGTCGCGGTGCACGACGGAATGAACACCTGGGTCTACCCCGCCTTCGGCCGCGATTTGACGCGCCCCGTCGTCTTCGTCCGCACGGACGGTGGGCATGTCGTCGTGCCCCCGGAAGCCAGGTGGGTCATGGTCGATCGCTCCTGGAACCGCGTGTGGGGGCACCCCGACCTCAAGGACATGGGGGGTGTCGGTCGGTACCTCGGCCGTGGCCCGCTCTCGACCGAGGACACGATCGTCATTCGTGCGCTGTCGAGCGATCCCGCGTTCGAACTCGTCTATCTCAATCAGGGTTCGAACCAGGCCGTGTTTCGACGCCGCGACCGCTGACGCGGCCGCTGTGGACACGTTGTCGCGAGCCACGGGGCGTGGTAGTGCGCGGGCCCATGAGGTGTCGAGCCGCCGTCGTGGGCCTTGGGTATTGGGGTCCGAACCTTGCCCGCAACCTGGTGCAGAGCGCCGCAGACTACGAACTCGTCGCGCTGTGCGACAGCTCTCCAGCCAGGCTGGCCCGCCTCGGGGCCCTCTATCCGTCCGTCGCCCAGTTCGCGGACGTCGGCGACATGCTCGCCTCTGCGAACGTGGACCTCGTCTGCGTCGCGACACCCGTCGCCAGCCATCATTCGATCGCCCGCGCCGCGCTCAACGCCGGCGCCAACGTCCTCTGTGAGAAGCCGCTCACCTCCACCGTCGAGGAGGCGGAGGACCTGGTTCAGCTCGCGCGCGCTCGAGGCAAGCGCCTGTTCGTGGATCACACCTTCGCGTACACGCCGGCCGTACGTGCCATTCGGGCCGCGTACCAGCAGCGGGTGCTCGGCAGCCTCTTCTACGTCGATTCGGTCCGCATCAACCTCGGGCTGTTCCAGGCCGACGTGGACGTCGTCTGGGACCTCGCTCCGCACGACCTCTCGATCCTCTCGTACGTCCTCGGCGAACGAGCCGTCTCGGTCAAGGCGACGGGCTCGTCGCACAATCCGCACGGCTTGACCGACGTCGCCTACCTGACCGTCGGGTACGAGGGGGGGATGGAGGCCCACCTCCACCTCTCGTGGCTCTCCCCCGTCAAGGTGAGGCGCATGATCTTCAGCGGCACCGACCGTTCGCTCATCTACGACGACCTCGACGCGAGCGAGAAGGTGCGCATCTACGATCATGGCGTCAATTTCGACGTCGCGGACGTCGAGGCGCGCAAGCGAGTCCTCGTCAGCTACCGACGCGGCGAGATGCGCGCGCCGGCGCTGGACACCTCCGAGGCGCTGGCCGTCGAGCTGCGCGAAATCGCGGCCGCCCTCCGAGGCGAGAGCGCCACGGTGACGACAGGCGACGATGGCCTCGAGGTCGTGCGCGTGCTGCGTGCCGCCGCGACGTCTCTCGCGAACGACGGCGCGCGCGTCGCGACCTGATCCAGCTTCGGACCGCCTCGAGGACGCGCACCTGCGCGATGGATCAGCTGCTGTCCAGGCGACTCATAGTTGCCTATCGCGCGGTCGCGATGGAAGGATCGCGCGCGAGCCCGTCCGCGTCGCGGCGATTCGCAATGGCTCCGTTTGGCCCCCAGACGCGGCCGACGGTGCAGGCCTCACCGATGAGGCTGTACGGTGGATTGTCGACCGTCCATCCTCCGCATGCAGCGCCGAGCGGCGGCGCAGAGGGGCGCGAAGCCACGCCGCCCGCGCTTGGTAGACGAAGACGGATCGTGTAGATTCCTCGGCCGTTTCATGCAGACTTTCAGCGAACGTTCGGCGCTCGACGATCTGGCCCCCCTGCCGGGTCAGGCGGCGACGCTCGCCCTCGTTTCTGGTCCACTCGCCGAGGGAGTCTGAAGCGGCGGCGCGGCAGCCTCCCGGTCCGCCCTGCGGCGCTTCGTCCCCTCCTGCCACCGTCGCCCGCCCGTTGATCCCTTTCACCGCAAAGAGCCTCCCTCCCATGTCGACGCCCCGCATCCGCTGGATCGATCTCGCCCCCCAGACGCAGGCCGTCCGCGCCGAGGTCGCCCCGCTGTGGGACGACGTCATCGCCAAGGGGGCGTTCTCCGGCGGCGAGCAGACCGCCGCGTTCGAGCGCGAGTGGGCCGAGTACCTCGGCGTGCCCCACGCCATCGGCTGCTCGGACGGCACGAGCGCGATCGTGCTCGCGCTGCGCGGCCTCGGCGTCGGCCCCGGCCACGAGGTGCTCACCGCGCCGACGAGCTTCTTCGCCACGGCCGAGGCCATCGCTCTCACCGGCGCGCGCCCCACCTTCGCCGACGTCCTGTACGAGACGGGCAACCTCGACCCCGAGGCGGTCGCCCGCGCCATCGGCCCGCGCACCCGCGCCATCGTCGCGGTGCACCTGACCGGTCGCCCCGCGCCCATCGACGAGCTCGCGGTCATCGCGTCGCGCCACGGCCTCCTGCTCCTCGAGGACGCAGCGCAGGCGCACGGCGCGCTCCTCGGCGGCAAGCGCATCGGCTCGCTCGCCGACGCCGCGAGCTTCAGCTTCTACCCCACGAAGAACCTCGGCGCGTTCGGCGAGGGGGGCGCGGTCACGACCCGCCACGACGACGCCGCCGCGCGCGTCCGCGAGCTCCGCGAGCATGGCCAGGGCGCGCGCCACCGCCACGATCACATCGGGTACAACGCTCGCCTCGACGGCCTGCAGGCCGCGGTGCTGCGCTGCAAGCTGCGTCGGCTCGACGGGTGGAACGACGAGCGACGCGCGCTCGCGGCGCGCTACCTCGCGGCGCTCGCGGGGCTGCCGCTGGGCCTGCCGGGCGACCCGCCCAACGCGACGCACGTCTACCACCTGTTCACCGTGCGCACCGAGCGTCGCGCCGCGCTCGCCGAGTTCCTGCGCGACCGCGGCATCGAGACCAGCTCGCACTACCCCACGCCGATCCACCTGCAGCCCGTCTTCGCGAGCTACGGGCACCGCGTCGGCGACTTCCCGCAGGCCGAGCGCTACGCGAACGATCAGCTCTCGCTGCCGCTCTACCCGGGGCTGGCGCCCGAGGCCGTCGACGAGGTCGCCGC
>CAITLX010000888.1 GCA_903893335.1 uncultured delta proteobacterium
GCCGGTCGGCGCGACCGCCGTGACGACCGTGCCCGCGAGGGAGACGACGGCGCCCGTGGCCACGGTGCCGCGCTTCACGTCGTAGATCGTCGCGGGGCACGCGAGCGCGCCGGCGTTGGCGGCGTTGGGGCACGCGTCGCAGGCGTCTCCCTTGCCGTCGGTGTCGGCGTCCGCCTGGTCGGGGTTGGCCGCCTGCGGGCAGTTGTCGGTCGCGTTGGGGACGGTGTCTCCGTCGGAGTCGTTCAGGTCGACCGGCTTGCACGCGGTGGTGTTCGCGTCGAGCGGGCACGGGTCGCACGCGTCGCCCACGCCGTCGCCGTCGGCGTCGGCCTGCTTGCCCGAGTCGAGCGGGCGCACGGGGTCGAAGGCGCGCGGGCAGAGGTCGACGGTGTCGGCGATGCCGTCGCCGTCGGCGTCGCCCGCTGCGGGCACGCCCGTGTAGACCGTCGAGCCCGACACCGCCGTCGGGCGCCGGGGCACGCACGTCGGCTCGCCCGGGGGGTCGCCGCAGAAGAACGCCGCGTACATCGTGCCGTCGGCGCGCGCGGCCGAGGCCTTGAGCGCGTCGTACGTCTGGCCTGCCTCGGCCGAGATGCAGAGCCGCTTCGCGGAGCCGCACACGTCGACCGCGTCGCACGCGCCCCCGGCTGCGAGCGCCGTGACGACCGCGTCGTCGCCGTAGAGCGCCGCGCCCGCGCGCAGCACGAGCACGACGTCGGCCGGGTCGGCGTCGATGACGGCGCGGTGCGCGTCGTGCACGCGACCGTCGAAGATGGTCACGTCGGCGACCTTGCCGGCGGCGAGCGTGCCGATGACGTCGTCGGTCGCCGTGGCGGCGGCGGCGTTCGAGGTGACCATCTTCCAGAGGTCCTCGTCGGTGAACGCGCCGTCGGCGTAGGTGCGGTTCCACCCGTCGGCGCAGCGAAGCTCGCGCAGCAGGTTCATCGAGCCGCTCGCGATCCAGTCGGTGCCGAGCGCGATGCGCACGCCGAGGCGCGAGGCCTCGGCCACGCGCGCGGTGTCGCCGTACAGGACGACGTTGGAGCGCGGCGACCAGATGAGCGAGGTGCGCTTGGCGGCCATGGCCGCGTACGCGGCGGGGCCGAGGCCGATGGCGTGGATGAAGCTGCTCTGCGGCAGGACGACGTCGACGCCGCCGCCGCTCGTGCTCGACAGGCAGGCGAACTCGTTGGCCGCCGCGGCGCCGATGCCCTCGGCGACGTGCGGCAGGTAGGAGTCCTCGGCGGCGACCGTCGCCGCGGAGACGAGCTTGGGGTACGCGCACGTCGAGGTGAGCTCGGTGGCGTTCTGGTCGCCGAGCGGGAAGGTGTCGAAGTCGACCGCGGACTGGCCGAGGCCGAGCTCCTGCGCGGCGCTGTCGAGGTTGCGCAGCAGGCCCGCCGCGCTGCCCGAGCCGACCGTGGACGTCGCGCCGCCGAGCAGGAAGCGCAGCTCGCCCCAGGTGATCTGCGCCTTGGTCGCCGCGCCCGGGACCGAGATCTTCGTGTGGCCGTTCTTCGGGCCGCGCCAGTCGTGGCGGTGCTCGTAGCGCTCGCCCGTGTCGGGCGCGGGGTCGTTCTGCGAGAACGTGATGTGGTCGTGGGTGTTGATGAGCCCCGGCGAGATGACGCCCTGCGGGCAGACGACCTTCGTGGCCGACGCGGCCGCAGCCGCGCAGTCGCAGCCGACGCACGCGATGCTGCCCTGCGCGTCGATGTGCACCGCGCCGCCGCGGTAGACGGTGCCCGGCACGAGCACGGTGCCGACGAGCAGCTTGTCGGCGCCGCCCGCGGTCACCTCGCACGACCCGCTCGCGAGCGCCGGCAGCGCCGCGCACGTCACGACGGTGGGGCCGACGTGGCCGCCGGCGTCACCCGACGGGGCGTCGTCGCCGACCCCCGCGTCCGCCGACCCTCCCGAGCCGGCGGGCGCGTCGATCGCGTTCGACGAGCAGCCTGCGATCCCCCCCAGCGTGACGACGAAGCCGAGGACCCAGGTTGCTTTTTGCACGATCAGCTCGTCGGGGTGGTGGCGCTGCGGAACAGCTCGACCTTCTGCACGACGACGTCCTCGACCGGCCTGTCCTGGCGGCTGCGGGGCACGTTCGCGATCTTGCCGACGACGTCGAGGCCGGCCACCACGCGGCCGAACACCGTGTGCTTGCCGTCGAGGTGCGCCGTCGCGCGCTCGGTGATGAACCACTGCGAGCCGTTGGTGCCCGGCCCGGCGTTGGCCATCGACAGGATGCCCGGCCCGTCGTGGCGAAGCTCGCGGTGGATCTCGTCGGCGAAGCGGTAGCCCGGCCCGCCCGTGCCCCAGCGCGCCGCGGCCGACGGGTCGGTCGAGCGGCTGAGCGGATCGCCGCACTGGATCATGAAGTCGGGGATGACGCGGTGGAAGCGCACGCCGTCGTACAGCGGCACGCCCTTCTGCTCCTGGCCGCTGACCGGGTCCTTCCACGCGATGGCGCCGGTCGCGAGGCCGACGAAGTTCGCGACGGTCTTGGGGGCGCGCGTCTCCTCGAGCTTGAGGGTGACAGCGCCCTGCGTCGTGTGGAGGCGGGCGTACAGATCGCCCGTGCCGGGCACGTCGATCGCGGGGAAGGTGGGGTCGCCGAAGAGGGCCATGCGCGTGCTCCTACGCGAGAGGGAAGCGCGCAGCTTAGCACGCGCGCGCGCCTGTAAAGGCGCGCGAAACCGGCCTCAGGCCCGCTCGAATCGCTGGGCCGAACGCGCCCTCTCAGGCGCGCTCGAACAGCGTCGCGGTGCCCTGCCCGACGCCGATGCACAGCGCCGCGAGCCCGAGGCTGTCGCCGCGGGCGCGCATGCCGTGCACGAGCGTCGCGACGATGCGCGCGCCGCTCGCGCCGATGGGGTGCCCGAGCGCGATCGCGCCGCCGCGTGGGTTGACGCGCGCCGGGTCGAGATCGAGCGCGCGGATGCACGCGAGCGCCTGGGCGGCGAACGCCTCGTTGAGCTCGACCGCGTCGAGATCGCCGATGCGCCGCCCGGTGCGCGCGAGCAGGCGCTGCGTCGCGGGGATCGGGCCCTCGCCCATGAAGTTGGGCTCGACGCCCGCGGTGGCCGAGCCGACGACGCGCGCGAGCGGCACGGCACCCGACGCGAGCACCGCCTGCTCGCTCGCGAGCAGCACGGCGGCGGCGCCGTCGTTGAGCGGCGACGAGTTGCCCGCCGTCACGCTGCCCCCCTTGCGGAAGGCGGGGGCGAGGCGCGCGAGCGCCTCGACGCTGGCGTCGGCGCGCACCGACTCGTCGCGGTCGAAGGCGACGTCGGGCCCCTTGCGCTGGGCCACGGCGACCGGCACCACCTCGGCGTCGAACGCGCCGGCCTTCCACGCCGCAGCGGCGCGCGCGTGCGACGTGAGCGCGAAGGCGTCCTGGTCCTCGCGCGAGATGGCGTGCTTGTCGGCCACGTTCTCGGCCGTCTCGCCCATCGACAGCAGCGGGAAGCGCTCGGCGAGCCGCGCGTTGGGGTAGCGCCAGCCGAGCGTCGTGTCCCACAGCGCGGGCGGCGTGCGGTCGTACGCCTCGGTGGCCTTGGGCATCGAGAACGGCGCGCGCGTCATGCTCTCGACCCCGCCCGCGATGGCGACCTCGGACTCGCCGACCGCGATCATGCGCGCGGCGTCGGCGACCGCCTCGAGCCCCGAGCCGCACAGGCGGTTGACGGTGACGGCGGCGACCTCGTACGACAGCCCCGCGAGCAGCGAGGCCATGCGCGCGACGTTGCGGTTGTCCTCGCCGGCCTGGTTGGTCGCGCCGAACACGACCTGATCGACGCGCGCCGCGAGGTCGGCCTGCCGCGCGACGAGCGCGCGCACGACGTGGGCAGCGAGATCGTCGGGGCGCACCGAGGCGAGCGCGCCGCGGTACTTCGCGATGGGGGTTCGGACGGCGTCGACGACGTAGACGGTGCGGAGCGACATGGCTCCCGAGGGTACGCCCGATCGGCGCGCCCCGCGTCGGCTCCGGGCGCCGCGCGTCAGACCTCGGGGCCGCGCTCGGTCCAGCGGTAGAAGCCCTGGCCCGACTTCTTGCCCAGCCGGCCGGCGCGCACCATCTGCCGCAGCAGCGACGGCGGGCGAAACTGCTCGCCCAGCTCGCGGTGCAGGTGCTCGAGGATGGCGAGCCGCACGTCGAGCCCCACGAGATCGCTCAGCTTGAGCGGGCCCATCGGGTGCCGGTAGCCGAGCTCCATCGCGCGATCGATGTCGACCACCGACGCGACGCCCGACTCGAGCATGCGGATGGCCTCGGCTCCGATGACGACGCCGAGCCGGCTGGTCGCGAAGCCGGGCGCGTCGCGCACGACGATCGGCGTCTTGCCCAGCCGCCGGGCCAGCAGCAGCGCGGCGTCGACGGTCTCGGCCGAGGTGTCGACGCCGTGCACGACCTCGAGCAGCTCCATGACCGGCGGCGGGTTGAAGAAGTGCAAGCCCAGCGTGCGCGCGGGAGCGGCGAGGCGCCTGCCGAGCTCGGTGATGGAGAGGCTCGAGGTGTTGCTCGCGAGCAGCGCGTGCGGCAGGGCCGCGTCGCGCGCGCGGCCGAGCAGCTCGACCTTGAGGTCCATCGACTCGGGCGCGGCCTCGATCACGAGATCGGCGTCCGCGCAGGCGCGCGCGAGATCGGCGCACGCGACGAGCGCGCCGAGCGTCTCGCTGCGCGACTCGTTGGTGATCTTCCCCTTCTCGATCGCGCGCTCGAGCCCCGCGCGGATCGACCCGAGCGCCGCGTCGACCTGCCCCGGCGCGACGTCGAACAGCCTCGTGACGAACCCTGCCTGCGCGCACACCTGCGCGATGCCGCGCCCCATCGTCCCGGCCCCGAGGACGGCCACCGTGCGGAAGTCGTGCATGGATTCGAGGGTTACCACGCGGGGCGGCGCGCCCGCTCGGCCGCGTCGTGCAGCGCCGCCGCGAGCGCGGGGTCGGCGAGCCGCTCGCGCGCGGCGACCGCGTGGTTGTCGAGCGCCGCGGCGTAGGTGGCGTCGAGCTGGACGGACTGCGACGGGTGCGGGCCTGGCGCGCCGACGGCGGCGCACCCCTCGCACGCGGTGCCGTCGAGCAGCCCGCGCGCGCTCGCGCGAAGCCGCGCGGCGTCGGCGTCCGCGTCGCGCTCGGTCGCGTAGAGGCGCACCAGCAGCCCGACGGGGCGGAACGCGAACGCGCGCGCGAGCTCGGGGTCGACCGCGAGGTAGTCGGGCACGGCGTAGACGGGCCGGCGGCGGATCTCGCGCGCGACCAGCTCGTGGGTGCGGCGAATGCTGGCGTCGTCGCCCCACGGCAGCACGAGGTCGGGGTGCTCGCGCGCCACCTGCGCGCGCCGCCAGGGGAGAAACAGCTCGCCGACCGCGAGCACCGTGCGCTCGGCGCACGCGCGCTCGACGACGCACGCCCACGCAGCCGCGCCGGTGACCAGATCGCCCCGCACGAGCACGAGCGCCCCGGGCTCGGCCGGTCGCAGCAGGTCGTGCGCCAGCGCCTCGCCGCGCCGGTCGCGCGCGAGGTCGAGGCCGCGCACCGCCGCGAGCCCCGCGACGACGAGCGCGGCGGTCGCGAGCCACCCCGCCGCCACCTTCGCGCGCGCGGGCGCGGAGGCGACGCCGACCGCGACGAGCAGCGCGAACGGCACGTGCGGCGCCGCGACGAAGCGCTCGGCGAACGCGAGGCGCTCCTCCCCCTCGGCGGCGAACAGCCAGTTGACGACGGCGAACGCGGGGCCGGTGCCGAGCCACACGAGCGCGACCGCCGCGACGTCGAGCCGCCGCTCGAGCGCGCCGCGCGCGAGGCCCCAGGCTCCGAGCAGCGAGGCGACGACGCCCACGCTCGACGCGAAGAGCGACGTCCAGGCGACCAGGCGCGCGGCGTGGTGGCCCTCGACGCCGTGGCGCGAGGCGCGCAGCAGCCCGCCGTAGTCGGCGCGCGTCGCGAGCCGCGCGAGCGACGCGAGGTCGTGCACGTCGCCGAACGACGGGACCGGGTGGCGCGACGCCGCGACGACCACGAGCGCAGCCGCGAGCGCGACGGGCGCGACGAACGCCGC
>CAITLX010000889.1 GCA_903893335.1 uncultured delta proteobacterium
CGCGAGCCCGGCCACGAGCGCGGTGGGGCGGCGCGCACCCGGAAGCGCCGGCGCGGCGGCGACCTGCGCGCCGCGGACGTGCTCGGGGAAGAACTGGGCGGGCGCCTGAAACGCGTCCGAGCGCGCCAGCCTCTCGGCGGCGGCGACGGGCAGCCCGCCGTCGAGCAGCGCTTGCAGGTCTTCGCCGAGCGCCTCCATCGACGCGTAGCGCTCGTCGGGCAGCTTCGCGAGCGCCTTGAGCACGATGGCCTCGAGCTCGGGCGGCACCGCGGGCGGCGGCTCGAGCGCGCGAAACGGCAGCGGCGCCTTGTAGACGTGCTGCGTCAGCACGCCCATGAAGTTGTCGGCGTCGAACGGCACGCTGCCGCTGGCCATCTCGTAGAGGATGACGCCGAGGGCGTAGACGTCGGTGCGCGCATCGACGGGCGCGCCGGCGGCCTGCTCGGGCGACATGTAGTGCGGCGTGCCGAACACCGAGCCCGCGCGCGTCAGCTTGATCGACGCGGTGCCGACCTTCGCGATGCCGAAGTCGAGGATCTTCACGAAGTCCTCGTCGTCGCGCTGCACGACGAACACGTTGTCGGGCTTCAGGTCGCGGTGGACGATGCCGGCGCGGTGCGCGGCCGCGAGGCCGTCGGCGATCTGCAGCGCGAGCCGAGCGAGCCGCGCGACCGGCAGCGGGCTGTCGTCGCGCAGCACCTGCGACAGCGGCGCGCCGTCGAGCCACTCCATGACGAAGTACGTCGAGCCGTCGGGCAGGTCGCCGAAGTCGGAGATGTCGACGATGTGCGCGTTGCCGATCGACGACGCCGCCCGCGCCTCCTGCAAGAAGCGCTCGGTGATCTCGCCGTCCTGCGCGAAGTCGGAGCGCAGCACCTTCACGGCGACGCGCTTGCCGATGACCTTGTGGCGCGCGAGGTAGACGACGCCCATGCCCCCCTCGCCGAGCAGCGACTCGACGCGGTAGCGGCCGTCGATCGTCTTGCCGACGTAGGGGTCGACGCGCGGCGGCGCGGACGCCGAGGCAGACGGCCGGGGCTCCCCCTCGGCGAGCGATCGGGTGGCGACCGGATCGAGCCCGAGGATCGTCTGCTGCACCGACGACGGAGGCGACGACGCGGCGCCCGATGCGTCGAGGTGGTGGGCCACCGGTCCGACCCCGCTGGCCGACACCTCGCCGGCGGGGCTCGCGAGCGGGCGCGGCACGCGCGGGCTCTGCTTCGGCTCGCTCATGGCGCGGCGCGGGTCAGGCGAGCTCGAAGCCCTCGGCCTCGATGGCGACGCGGATCGCCTCCCGGTCGGGCGCGCCCTCGGTCGTGATCACGGCCTCGCCGACGCTCACGCGCGCATCGCGCACGCCCGGGACGCGGCGCAGCGCGGCGTCGACGGCGCGCACGCAGTGCCCGCAGTTCATCTTGCGCAGGGTGAGGGTCGTCTCGAGCATGGGTCCTCGGAGCAGGTGGGGGTGGAGCCGACACCCTCCTAGGGGGTCTCGGGCCTCATGTCGAGCGGAACGACGGCCGCCCCCGCGTGCAAGGCGCCGGTGCCGATCCAGTAGAGCAGCCGCGCGTCGCGCGCGCCGTCGATGAGCGCGTCGACGCGCAGCGTGGCGCCCGCGGGCGCGTCGACCCACATGCCGTCGACGTCGGTGGTGGTCGTGGCGACGAGGCGCGCCGCGTCGGCGCAGGGCGCCGTGGCCGCGTCGCCCGGCTCGAGCGCGTCGCCCACGACGCGCGTGATCGCGCCGCCGCCGACGACCGTGACGCGCACGTCGATCTCGCACGCGTA
>CAITLX010000890.1 GCA_903893335.1 uncultured delta proteobacterium
CACCCGGCCGGTTCGCGCTCGACCCTTGTTTGCTCGAGATCTGCTTCGTTCGCCTTTGCCAGACCCAGGTTCGAATCCCGCCCTCTCCGCAACGCAACGCGACGCTACGGCCGTGGGCCGGCGCGTCGAAGGACAATCCCGAGCGCGTCGCGTCCCCCCGGGTCGAAGCCCAACCATCGCCGCGTGTCGCGTCTCCGATCGACGCCCCCCGCCGACCCCTACCTCACCAATCCACGCCCGGCGCGCGCCTGCCGCGCCAGGGCAGCGCGCGCTCGAGCTGACGCGAGAGCTGGAGCACGCGCAGGTCGTCGCCCGGCGCGGCGCCGAGCTGAACGCCGATGGGCAGCCCGCTGCTCGACACCGCGAGCGGCAGCGTGGCCGCGGGCCCGCCGGTCACGTTGAACATCGCGGTGTAGGCGCCAAGCTCGGCGGCCTGCCGGAACGACGTCGCCGGGTCCACGCCGTCGAACGCGCCGATGGCAGGCGCGAGCCCGGGCACCGTGGGCGAGAGCACGACGTCGGCGCCGTCGAACCACTCGTTGGCCCTCGCCGTCAGGCGCTGCTGCACGGCGTCGGCGTGCGCGCGCGTCAGCCCCTTGCCCGCGAGGCCGAGCCAGCGCGTGACCGGCTGCACGCGCGACCAGCGCACGCCCGGCGGCGACGAGACGAGCTTCTGGTAGATGGGCAAGAACTCGTCGAGCGTGACCTCGGGCGCGTCGGCCTCGACGACGTGGTGCCCGAGCGACTCGAGCGTGCGCGCCGTGCGCAGCACCGCGTCGCGCACCTCGGGGTGCGCCGTGGCGATGGGGTTGCGCACCACGAGGCGCACGCGCAGCGGGCCGGTCTTCGCGTCGATCTGCGACGCGAACGACGCCTCGCCCGCGCCACGCGCGTCGCCGACGAGCGCGTCGAGCATCGCGGCGGCGTCCTCGACCGAGCGCGCGAGCGGGCCGCACGTGTAGAGGATGTCGCGGTCGGACATGCCGTACGCGTTGGCGACCCGGCCGCGCGAGGGCTTGAAGCCGTACAGGTGGCAGAGCGCCGCGGGGATGCGGATCGAGCCGGCGCCGTCGCTGCCGTGCGCGATGGGCAGCAACCCGCCCGCGACCGCCGCGCCCGAGCCTCCGCTCGAGCCGCCGGGGCTCACCCGCAGGTCCCACGGGTTGCGCGTCGGGGGGTGGATGTCGGGCTCGGTCACGGGCATCGCGCCAAGCTCGGACGTCGCGAGCTTGCCGAGCACGACGAAGCCCGCCGCGCGCAGCCGAGCGACCGTGCGGTCGTCGACGGGCGACCAGACGCCCATGCCCCGCATGCCGAAGCGTGCGCGCGAGAGGCGCACGAAGTTCAGGTCCTTGATGCCGATGGGCACGCCGTCGAACGGCGGCAGCGCGCCGGCGGTGCGGGGCCTGCGCCGGGCGGCGTCCTTGCGCAGGGCCGAGAAGAGCGCGCGCTGCTCGAACGTCTCGACGAACGCGCTGAGCGCCGGGTTGAGCCGCGCGATGCGGTCGAGGTAGAGCCGCGTGAG
>CAITLX010000891.1 GCA_903893335.1 uncultured delta proteobacterium
AGGCGGCGGCGCATAGGCCGGAGGCGGCGCGTAGGCCTGGGGCGTGGCGACGATGGGCTGAAGCCCCGCGACGACCGGCGAGGGAGCGGCGCCACCGCCGCGACGCTTGCCGCCCTTGCCGCTGCCGCGCAGCGCGATGACGGCGAGCAGCGCGACGACGACCACGCCGAGCGCGGCGCCGACGACGAGCAGCCAGTTGAACTGCTTCTCGGCGCCCTTGAGCGTCAGCACCGTCGCGGTGGTGACGCCGGTCGCGCGGCGGGCCTTGTTGTCGTAGACGACCAGGCGCACGACGGCGGCGTCGCCCGAGCCCCACAGGATCTTCTCCTTGTCGGGGGCGACGAACTCGACGTCGCTGTCGGAAGCCTGCGTGGCCTTGCCGCGCATGCCGCTGGCGATGAGCTGCTGCTGGGTGCGCTTGGCCCCCTCGATGTCCGAGCCGCCGAGCGCGGCGGGCAGCGGCGTGCCGTTGGGCACGAAGTAGACCTCCGCGCGGTCCTTGTCGCCGCCCCAGCAGAAGTTGCCGTAGACCGTGACCTTGCCCTCGGGCTCGACCGCGGAGCGCTTGGCCATCTGCTGCGTGTAGTCCACGTTGACGTCGAGCGGCCACGTCGTCGGGTCGATGCCGACGGGCACGTCCTTGAAGGTCGCGTCGCCGGCGATGGGGGTCGTCGTGTTGACGAAATTGAGCGCGAACGTCTGCGCCACCTTCGACGCGATGCACGCGACCCGCCACTTGGCGATGTACATCTGGTTGAAGCGCGTGCGCACCGCGGTGACGATCTTCGAGCCCTTCGCGCCCCCCTGGCCGGCGCGCACGATGTCGTAGAAGCCGCCGATCTCGGTGTTGGCGAGCCCCTGCATGAACTCCTGCGCGTTCTGGCGCAGCTCGTCGTAGCCGGCGGCGGGGAACCAGACGGAGATGACCGGCAGCGGCGTCTTGGGCAGCGCGAGGTTGTCCTCGGGGAAGCGCCCCTTGGTCAGGTACTGCTTGAGCACCTCGGCGCCCGGGCCCGTCGACGAGGCGTCGGTGCCGGCGACGCCGCTCGAGAGCACGACCATCGCCTGGTGCAGCGGCACCTGCACGGTGCTGCCCGTGTTGCCGAGCTCGCCGAAGCCGTCGGTGGCGGCCTGCTTGATGATGTTGAACAGCGGGCGCACGCGCCCCTGCGCCGGGAAGGTGCGCGTGACGCGCTTGATGACCTCGTCGACCTGCGCCTTCTGCGCTGCCGACTGCCACTTCGAGTCGCTGACGACCTGCCGGTCGTTGAAGAACATGACGTTGACGATGTCGTTGGGCCCCATCGACGCGACGAACGCGCTCGCGACGTGCTTGGCCTCGTCGAAGCGCGTGCCCATCGACGACGCGGCGTCGACGAGCACGAGCCACGCGGTGCCGACGCCGGGCTTGCTCTGGCTCTCGCCCCAGCGCGCGCTCGACTCGAACTTCGCGGGCTGGTCGGCGCCGTCGACCGACACGGTGAAGATGGCGGCGCGGTCGGGGAAGGGCGCGAGCGGGGAGTAGAGCGCCTGGGGCGTCTCGAGCCGCTCGCTCTGGCAGTCGAGCTGGGCGTCACCGGTCAGCGCGGCGCAGGGGCCGAGCGCCTCGCTCATGCGCTTGTTCTGCACGAGCTCGATGACGGTCGTGAGCACCGGCGCGCCCTCGGTGAGGCTCGCGCGCGGGTCGATGCGCAGGATGTGGGCCTCG
Organism: uncultured delta proteobacterium; assembly: GCA_903893335.1. GTDB lineage: Bacteria > Myxococcota_A > Polyangia > Polyangiales > Polyangiaceae > CAITLX01. The sequence goes on from CAITLX010000891.1 coordinate 1,709, forward strand.
GGGGCGGCCGAGGCGCCCCGCGCCAGCAGGCACAGGGCGGAGCAGGCGAGCAACAGCACGGACCACGGGCGCGTTCGCATCGGTGTGTCTCTCTCTCGGCAAGCGGGGAAACGGGGCGCGCTCGGCGCAGGTATCGGCGGGGAAATGGGGCGCGCTCGGCGCGGGTATCGGCGGGAGGCCCGGGCGCCGGGCCGTGCGTCTCAGGGCCTGGGGACGAGGACGAGCCTCACCGTATAGCTGCCGAAGCGGAGGCGGTCACCGTCGGCGAGCTCGCGGCGTGCCTGGTAGGGCAGGCGCTCGTCGTTGACCCAGGTGCCGTTGGTCGAGCCCATGTCCTCGATGACGTGCCGGCCGCTCTGCGGCTCGCCGTGGATGGTGGCGTGGTTGGACGAGGTGGCGGGGTCGCTCACCTCGACGTGCAGGCCATCGGCCGCGCCCGTTCGCCCGACGATGTTGGCGCCCGCGAACAGCGGGTAGAACGTGCCGAGCGGGTCCTTGTGGAAGCTGACGAGGAAGCCGACGAGCTGCCGGCGAGGGCCGGCGACGTAGGCCGCGGCGCCGGTGAGCGACGGGCTCGGCTCGCTGAGCGGCGAGGGCATCGAGACGCCGCCGGAGGTGGACGGTGCGCCGAGGTTCAGCGGGGGAAACGCGGCGGCGGCGGACTGGAGGGGCGACATGCCCGGCTGCGCCGTGAAGGTGCCGTGCGCGGGCTGGTTGACCGGGAGCTGACCGGGCAGCACCGGCGGCACGTAGATGGCGGGCGGCGGAGCGGCGGGGGCGCCGTAGCCGCCACGCGCGAAGGGATCGACCGGCGGACGCGGGGGCTCGCCTGCCAAGGCGTGGCCGAAGGCGCAGAAGGCGTAGCCCGGGGCCACGTCGTGCCCCTGCGCGCACCGCGGCGGCAGGCCGTACGCGGGCGAGGTCGGAGGCGGCGCGAGGGGCGCCGGCTGCGCGGGGTGCTGGGGTTGCGCTGGCTGCGGTTGCGCCTGGGGTTGAGCTGGCTGCGGTTGCGCAAGCGGCGCGGTGACAATGGGCGCTGCGCACGAGCCACAGAACTTGTGGTGCGGCTGGCTGGGAGCGCCACAACGAGGGCAGGAGACGTTCACGGAGCCTCTGGGTGGCTCGGCCTCGCGGGCGACGAGCGGCCAGCGAGCATATCGCCCCATGGGCCAAAACGCGATGAAAGCTGCACGATGACCCCCACGGCCACGGAATTGCCGCGCCGACGGGCGAACAGGGTCACGCGGACCCGCCTCGCGGGCCAGCGTCGCTGACCGACGGCGCAGCCTCGATCGAACCGACTCGCCTCGCGGGCGCGGTCTCGGCGACCGCGACGCGCGAGCGGCGGTCTTACTGGTCCTTCTCGTTGCGCACGCGGGCAGCCTTGCCCGTGAGCTCGCGGAGGTAGAACAGGCGCGAGCGACGCACCACACCGCGCGAGTTGACCTCGATCTTCTCGATGCGCGGGCTGTGGAGCACGAAGATGCGCTCGACGCCGATGTTGAAGCTCACCTTGCGCACGGTGAACGAGCTACGGACGCCCGCGCGGTGCTGCTTGATGACGACGCCCTGGAAGACCTGAATGCGATCCTTGTCGCCTTCGACGATCTTGTAGTGGACGCGGACGGTGTCGCCGACGCGAAACGCGGGGTGGCCCGTGCGGAGCTGCGCGGTTTCGAGCGCGAGGATCTTCTGCGACGTGTGCATCGGCGTCTCTCTTACGAAATGGGGAGCGGGATGATACACGCGACCGCGGGGCTGTCAACGCGAGAGGCCCGCGCGGCGCGCGCTTCTGTCCACCCGGGGCGCCGTGTGGTACCCCGGCGACCATGCTCGATCTGCGGTACGTCGTCGACAACCTGGACGCGGTCCGCGCGCGGCTCGCGCGCCGCAACGCCGACGCGGCGGCCCCGCTCGCGGCCATCGCCGACCTCGCGCGCGAGCGCCGTGAGGCCATCGTCGCGAGCGAGACGAAGGCCGCCGAGCGCAACGCGGCCAACGCCGAGATGGCCCGGCTCCCCAAGGGCTCGCCCGAGTTCGGCGCCAAGCGCGACACGCTCAAGGCGCTGTCGGGCGAGATCAAGGAGATCGAGCGGCGCCTCGCCGACGTCGAGGCGCGCATCGAGCAGGCGCTGCTGCACGTGCCCAACCTGCCCGACGCGACGACGCCCGACGGCGCCGGCGCCGAGGACAACCCCGTCGTGCACACCTGGGGCGAGAAGCCGCGCCACGAGGGCTACGCCCCGCGCGCGCACTGGGACCTCGGCCCCGCGCTCGGCATCCTCGACTTCGACCGCGCGAGCCGGCTGTCGGGCCCGCGCTTCACCGTGCTGATGGGCCCGGGGGCGCGGCTGTCGCGCGCGCTCGCGCAGTTCATGCTCGACCTGCACACCGGCGAGCACGGCTACACCGAGGTCGCCCCGCCCTACCTCGTCAAGGACTCGGCCATGCGCGGCACCGGCCAGCTGCCCAAGTTCGCCGACGACGCGTTTCGCATCGCGCGCCAGGGCGACGAGCGCGCGTACGACCTCTACCTCATCCCCACCGCCGAGGTGCCGCTGACCAACCTGCACGGCGAGGAGATCCTCGAGGGCGACAGGCTGCCGGTCGCGTACACGGCCCACACGCCCTGCTTCCGCAGCGAGGCGGGCTCGTACGGCAAGGACGTGCGCGGGCTCATCCGCCAGCACCAGTTCGACAAGGTCGAGCTCGTGCGCCTCGCGACGCCCGAGACGAGCGACGCCGAGCTCGAGAAGATGACGCGCCACGCCGCGACGGTGCTCGAGCGGCTCGAGCTGCACCACCGCATCGTCGCGCTGTGCGCGGGCGACATCGGCTTCAGCGCGCAGAAGACGTACGACCTCGAGGTGTGGCTGCCCGGTCAGGACGCCTACCGCGAGATCTCGAGCTGCTCGAACTGCGGCGACTTCCAGGCGCGCCGCGCGCAGATCCGCTACCGCCCCGAGGCGGGGGCCAAGCCGCGCTTCGTGCACACGCTCAACGGCTCGGCGCTCGCGGTCGGGCGCACGCTCGTCGCGGTGCTCGAGCAGTACCAGCAGGCCGACGGCAGCGTGCTCGTGCCGCGCGCGCTGCGCCCCCTACATGGGCGGGCTCGAGGTGCTGAGCGCGCGCTGATCGAGATCAGCGCCGGGTCGGCTTCTTCTTCAGCGGCGGGTCGGCTTCTTCTTCTTCTTGGGCTTCGCCGAGGTCTTCGCCGAGGGCTTCGCGCCTGCGGCGCCGCGCGCGGGGGCCGCTTCGCGCTTCTTGGGGCCGCGGGTCGGAGCGCCGCGTGCGGGGGCGCTGCGCGCGGGCGTGCCGCGACCGCGTCGCTCGTCGAGCGTGCCCTCGGGCACGACGCGCTTGCCGTAGACGCTGCGCCGCAGCAGCGCGACGTCGAGCACGGTGACGGTCATGCGGTCGCCGAGGGCGACGGCGTCGCCCGAGCGGATGCCGACGACGCGCAGGCCGTCCTCGTCGACCTCGTAGCGGTCGGTGCCGAGGTCTTCCATCTTCACGAGGACGTCGACGAAGGGGCTGTCGAGCTGCACGAAGACGCCCGTGCCGACGAGCCCCGTGACGGTGCCCTCGAACGTCTCGCCGATGTGCGCGCGCATGTAGAGCGCGCGGTAGAGATCGACCACCTCGCGCTCGACGTCCATCGCGGAGCGCTCGCGCTGCGAGGCGGCGATCGCCGCCGTCTTGAGGTCCGACAGCGCGGTCGCGCTCTTGTCGATGCGCTCGGCGCGCACCAGGCGGCGCACCGCGCGGTGCACGACGAGGTCGGGGTAGCGGCGGATGGGCGAGGTGAAGTGGAGGTACGCGCCGCTCGCGAGGCCGAAGTGGCCGATGTTGGCCGTGTCGTAGATGGCCTGGCGCATCGCGCGCAGGAGCAGCATGTCGACCACGCGCCGCGAGGGGTGGCGCGCCACCTTCTTCAGGAAGGTCGAGAGGCGCTTGGGGTCGCGCGCGTCGTCGATGTCGAAGGCGAGCCCGAGCTGGCCGCACATCTTCGCGAAGCGGTCGAGCTTCGTCTCGTCGGGCGAGCCGTGCACGCGGTAGATGGTGGGCACGCCGCGCTCGGACAGGAAGCGCGCGACGAGCTCGTTGGCCAGGAGCATCAGCTCCTCGATGAGCTGGTAGGCCTTGCGCACGCCAGGGTCCTCGGCGCGGCGCTCGACGGCGATGGGAGCGCCCGTCGCCGGATCGAGCTGCACCTTGGGCTCGGGCAGATCGAAGTCGAGCGCGCCGCGGCGCATGCGGTGCGCGCGCAGCAAGAGCGAGAGCTCCTGGAGCACGCGCAGGTCGTCGACCATCGCCTCGGCCTCGGCGCTGCGCGGCGGCGCGTCGGTGAGCTTGAGCGCGCGCGCGACGCCGCCGTACGTCAGCTTGGCGGCCGAGCGCATGTAGCCCTCGATGACGCGCGAGCTGGTGACGACGCCCGTCGCGTCGAGCTTGGCCTCGACGCAGAGGCAGAGGCGCACGACGTTGGGCAAGAGCGAGCAGAGCGTCGACGAGAGCGCGCGCGGAAGCATCGGGATCGCGCGGTCGGGCAGGTAGATGGAGCACCCGCGCGCGAGCGACGAGGCGTCGAGCGCGGTGCCGGGGCGCACGTAGTGCGACACGTCGGCGATCGCGATCCAGGCCGTGTACGAGCCGTCGGGCTCGCGCCGGGCCCACACCGCGTCGTCGTGGTCGCGCGCGTCGTCGGGGTCGATGGTCGGCAGCGGGATGCCGGTGAGGTCCTCGCGGCCGACGAGCGCGTCGGCGCTCACCTCGCCGCCGAAGCGCTCGGCCTCCTGCACGGCGTCGACCGGGTGCAGCTCGTCGATCTGCTCGCGGGCCAGGACCTTCGCGACCTCGACGTTGGGGTCGCCGGGCTGGCCGAGCACGACGTCGAGCTCCCCCTCGGGGTTCTCGTCCGGGGTCTCGGGGAAGCGGGTGATGCGCGCGACGGCGGCCTCGCCGTCCTTCGCGCGGTCGGTGGACTCGAGCACGATGGGCCCGCGCAGGCGCGCGTCGTCGGGCTCGAGCCAGGTGCTGCGCCCGCGGCGGCGCACGACGCCGGCGACGCGCGCGTTGGCGCGGTCGACGACCCGCACGATCTCCCCCTCGGAGCCCCGCGACGAGCGCGACACGAAGCGCGCGATGACGCGGTCGCCGTGCATCGCCCCGCGCAGGGCCTCGCGCGGCACGAAGAGGTCGTCGTCGTGGCCGGGCGACGAGACGAAGCCGAACGCGCGCGGGTTGGCGCTCAGCACCCCCTCGCGCTCGGCGCCCTCGCTCTTCGGCCCCTTCTTGCCCACCTGGAAGCGCTGCCCCTCGAGCGGCGCGACCGTGCCCTGGCCCGCCATGTGGTCGAGCAGCCTCACGAGCCCGGGGAACGAACCCTGCTCGACGTGCAGCCTCGCGGCGATCTCGCGCACGTGCAGCGCGCGGGTCTGCGAGGAAAGAAGGTCGAGAATCGCGTCGCGACGCGGCAGCGGGCCGTAATCCATCGCCGCAGGTCATAGCCCACGTCGGGCCCGCTGTCGTGCCGGAGCCCTCAGGCGCCCGCGCGCATGAGCTCCGCGCAGCGCTCGCCGATCATCATGGCGGGGGCGTTGGTGTTGCCCCCCGTGATGCTCGGCATGATCGACGCGTCGGCCACGCGGAGCCCCTCGACGCCCCGCACGCGCAGCGTCGGATCGACCACGGCGCGCTCGTCCTGACCCATGCGGCAGGTGCCGACCGGGTGGTAGACGGTGTGCGCGCGCGTCGGAAGCTCGCGCGCCATCGCCGCGTCGTCGGCGAACGCCGGGCCGGGGTGCAGCTCGGCGGTGGCGACCTTGCGCATGCGCGCGCTCGCCATGAGATCGCGCACGAGGCGGATGCCGTCGAGCAGGAAGCGCGTGTCCTGGGGGTCCTCGAGGTAGTGCGGGTCGATGAAGGGGGCCGCGGTGGGGTCGGCCGAGGCGAGGCGCACCTGCCCGCGGCTCTTGGGGTAGATGAGGGTCGGCATCACGGTGAGCGCGGGGCGCATGTCGACCTCGGGGCGCACCGGCAGGTCCTGGTTGGGCGCGGGGTACGACCAGGGCAGCGCGTGGATCTGCAGGTCGGGGATGGAGCCGGCGTGCTTCGAGCGCACGAAGCCCGCGGCCTCGAACACGGTGCGGCCGAACCAGGTGTCCCCCTTGACGGCCTCGGCGAGCATGCCGCCGAAGAAGTGCAGCGCGGTGCCGCGGTGCAGCGCCGAGGGGGCGAGGAACGTCATGGGCACGAACAGGTGGTCGTGCAGGTTGTCGCCCACCGGCAGGTCGGCGACGACCTCGACGCCATGCTCGCGCAGGTGCGCGGCGGGGCCGACGCCCGAGAGCAGCAGCAGGTGGGGCGAGCCGAACGTGCCGGCCGAGAGCACGACCTCGCGCGTGGCGCGGATCGTCTGCGTGCCCCCCTCGGCGAGCACGACGACGCCGACCGCGCGCCCCGCCTCGATCGCTACGCGCGCGACGGTGACGCCGGTGCGCACCTCGAGGTTGGGCGTGGGCATCCGGTGCACGTACGCCTCGGTCGAGCTGAAGCGAACGCCGCCGCGCGCGCTCATCTGGAAGGGGGCGACCCCCTCCTGCTGCTCGCCGTTGTAGTCGTCGATGCGCGGCGCGCCGCACCCCTCGGCCATGGCCGAGAGGAGCTCCTCGGAGGCGGGCGTGAGGTCCTTCTGTCGCGTCACGGCGACCGGGCCGCCTGCGCCGCGCCAGGCGCTCGCGCCACCCTCCCAGTCCTCGAGGCGCTTGAAGGCGGGCAGCACGCCGTCGTGGCCCCAGCCCGTGCAGCCCTCCGCCGCCCAGTCGTCGAAGTTGCGACGGTGGCCGCGCACGAAGAGCATGCCATTGATGGAGCTCGAGCCGCCGAGCACCTTGCCCTTGGTCGAGGGGATGCGCCGACCGGCGGCGTGCTTCTGCGGTGCGGTGTAGTAGCCCCAGTCGAAGCGCTTCTTGACCTGCGGCACGGTGTGCACGACCGCGATCATGCCGGGCTTGCGGGTGAACACCGTGCGGTCGGTGCCGCCTGCCTCGAGCAGCAAGACGCGCACGCTCGCGTCCTCGGCGAGACGCCGCGCCACGATGGCCCCCGCAGACCCTGCCCCGACGACGATGTAATCGAACTCGCTTGCCATTCCCTCGACGCCTGCCCCGGCTGCGGCCGGGAAACAAGGGGGCGAGGGGCTGACCGGCGGGGCGGCTCAGGCCGCGCCCCGCCACCCCACGGCCCCCAAGGAGGGCGCCGCCGCCCTCCTTGGGAATCCTCCTCGCGTCGGAGAATGCGTCCACGCACGCTGGCGTTCGACCCGCCACCCGAGATCACCCGGAAGCGGGCGCTGCCTGGTGCCCGCCAGGCGCCCGGGGACCCTGGCGGTCGTCGCGGGCGGCACGGAGTCCATGAAACGGGCCGGCAGCGGACGCCCGGTGGCGGGACGAACGAGCTACCGGCAGGGAGAGCCCCGAGGAGAGGGGTGGAGGGCTGGGATCGACGGCGGGGCGAAACGAGACGGACGGAGGCGACGGACGGACGAGAGGGGTGGAGGGCTGGGGGCGACGGTGGGGGGCGCGGGGAGAGGGCGGCTGGAATGGGACAGAGGAGAGGGGTGGAGGGCTGGGAGCGACGGCGGGGCGTGGCGGGTGGGCGAACGGAATGGAATCGAGCGGCGCGTGAGCCCGGCTGACGGGCCGGGCTTTGAAGGGGCCCCGGTCGGTCTGCCGCCAGCCTCGGCTTTCAAGCCGGGGCTGGCGAGGTTGGACGCGATACCCAACCGGCAGCGCGAGGTTGGACGCCATTCCGCCAGAGGTCGCGCGCGAG
>CAITLX010000892.1 GCA_903893335.1 uncultured delta proteobacterium
CCCCGCCGACGAGGAAGAACACGTCGCCGGCCTCGGCGACGATGCTCCCCTCGACGTTCGCGTTGGGGGCGTTCGGGTACGGGCCCCACAGCAGCGACGCCGCCGCGTACCCCAGCTTGCTCGCCTGGAGGCGCTGGTCGGACTGGCAGGCGAAGTAGAGATCGTCGTCGTCCGCCGAGAGCGTCGCGAACTGGCGCGGGCAGAGGCCGCGCAGCGTGTTGCTCGGCCCCCCCGCGCGCGGCGTGACGGTGACGACGTCGGCGCTGCCGCCCCAGGCGCCGGTGACGAGGCTGCGCTTGTTGGCCGCGAACAGCGTGGGCGCCGACGGCAGGTGCGCGAGCTCGGTGGGGACGCCCGAGCCGTCCTTGGGCGCGGAGAAGATCTTCGCGTCGGTGCGGCTCACCCAGTAGAGCGTCGTGTCGTCGACCGAGACGAACGTCGGCTCGGGCGTCGCGGCGACGATCTCGGGGGTGCCGCCGGGCGCCTTGGTGACGCGCATCACCGCGCCGCCGAGCTGGTTGGCCCAGTAGACGTGCGTCGCGTCGACCGCGAGGTGCACCGGGTGCACCTGATCGGTGGCCAGCGTGACCGCCGACGAGCCCGCGACCGCGACCGTCGCTACGATGCCCTGCCCCTCGTCGACCCAGTACGCGCCGTTCGCGTCGGCGACCAGGTCGCTCACGCTCGACTGGTCGGACACGAGCGCGAACGAGGAGGACGGCACGCAGACGCTGTTCCAGCACGTCTCGCCGTCGCCGCACTCGTGGCCGCAGGTGCCGCAGTTGAAGCGCTCGCGCGTCGTGTCGGCGCAGAGCACGAGCAGCGGCGACGACTCCTGGCAGGCGGTGAGGCCGGGCGGGCACGGCTGGCACTGGCCCGAGAGGCACGCACGAGAGAACGTGTTGTCGGACGTCGGGCACTTGTGCCCACACGAGCCGCAGTTGTCGACGTCCTGCTGGAGGTCGACGCAGCCGGCCGCGCCGCAGGTGGTGCACACCGGGGCGACCGGCACGCAGCCGCCGTTGTCGCACTGCTCGGCGGGCGAGCAGGCGATGGCGCACGCGCCGCAGTACTGCACCGAGGTGCGCAGATCGACGCACGCACCGTTGCAGTTGGTGTTGGGCGGCGCGCACGGACCCGCGACGCAGGCGCCGCCCGTGCAGACCTGGCCCGCGTCGCACGAGCGGCCGCAGCCTCCGCACGAGTCGATGCCGGACACGATGTCGGCCTCGCAGCCGTTGGTCGGGTCGCCGTCGCAGTCGGACCACCCGGGCACGCAGAGCGCGATCGCGCACGCGCCGCCGACGCACGACGGGACGGCGTTCTGCGGCGCGCAGCCCAGGCACGCGCTCGCGCCGGGGCACGTGGGAGCGAGCGGGACGCACTTGTCGGTGCCCGGGCAGTGCATCTGGCCCGAGGGGCAACCGCAGAGCGGACCGGGGCGCGGCGCGGTGGCGTCCGGCACGTCGAACGTCGAGCCGTCGGTCGCGTCGCTCGCGTCGGCGCCGTCGGAGCCGGCGTCCGCGTCGAGCGAGGCGTCGCTGGTGTCGATCGAGGCGTCCTCGATGCCCGCGTCGTGCTCGCACACGCACGCCGCGTAACGCTTGCCCGAGTCGTCGCACACCTGCGACCCCGAGGCTCCGTCGCTGCACGCGCAGGCCGTCGCCTGCCCTGGCACGCAGGTGTACGGCTCGCCCGGCGCGGCCTCCTGGGTGGACGAACAGCCGGCGGTTGCGACGCCGCCAGCGAGGGCGAGCCCCAGCGTCAGGCGGAGGTACCAAGCGTGCACACGAGCCATGCGCTCGGTTGTAGCCGAAAGCGCCCTCCGCGCGGAAGCGGCGTGGGGCCTCCGCCTCAGCGCACGAGGTGCGCGTCGAGCGCGGCCGCCATCGCGGCCTCGGGCGCGACCTCGCCCGTGTACAGCTCGAACTGTTTGCACGCCTGCCAGAGCAGCATGCGACCGCCGTGCACGGTGCGCGCGCCCCGGCGCCGCGCGGCCGCGATCAGCTCGGTGTTCGTCGGGGCGTACACGGCGTCCATCACGACGAGCCCCGGGCGCAGCGCGCCCTCGGGCACCGGGCTCGCGGCGCCGTACGCGGCCATGCCCGCGGACGACGCGTTGACCACGGCGTCGGCGTCGCCGAGGTCGGCGAGGTCCTCGAGGCCCCCGGCGGTCGCGCCGACGTTCGCGGCGAGGGCGTCTGCCTTCTCGCGCGTGCGGTTGACGACGTGCACCCGCGCCCCGCGCTCGACCAGTCCGTGGACGATGGCGCGCGCGGCGCCGCCGGCGCCGATGACGACGACGCGCTTGCCCTCGGGCGCGAGCGCCTCCTCGAGCGCGCGCACCGCCCCCGCCGCGTCGGTGTTGAACCCGGTCAGCACGCCCGCGTCCTGCACGATCGTGTTCACCGCGCCGATGCGGCGCGCGAGCGGGTCGACGCGGTCGAGCATCGGCACGACCTCGACCTTGAAGGGCATCGAGACGCCGAGGCCGCGGATGCCGAGCGCGCGCATCCCCGCGAGCGCACCGGCGAGGTCGGCGCACGCGAACGGGACGTACGCGAACGGCAGGCCGAGCGCCGCGTAGCCGGCGCGGTGCATGACCGCGCCGAGCGACACGGGGTGGCGCGAGAGCGACCCGCACAGCGTGAGGGGCGCGCTGCCCGCCACGTCAGATCCCCGTGACGACGTCGGGGCAGCCTGCCCACGCGGCGCCCCACGACATCGTCGCCGTCGAGCGCGCGAGCCCGATGCGCCCGCGCGGGTCGACGAGGATGATGCCGCCGCGCGAGCCGACGCGCGCGCCGAGGTGCTCGATGGCGCGCCGCGCGGCCTCGTCGGGCGCGGCCCCCGCGCGCATCGCCTCGACGGCCCAGTAGCCGAGGCAGGTGCGCATGACGCCCTCGCCGTGGCCCGTGTTGGAGGCCGCGCCGGCTCCGTCGTCGGCGAAGGTCCCCGCGCCGATGATCGGGGTGTCCCCCACGCGACCGCGGCGCTTGTTCGTCGTGCCGCCCGTGCTCGTCGCCGCAGCGACCGACCCGCGCGCGTCGCACGCGACGGCGCCGACGGTACCCCCGGCCCAGCCCACCTCGGGGTCGCCGCGGCGCACCATCTCCCAGCGCTCGCGGGCGGCCGGCGTGGTCATCGCAGCCTGCGTCGAGGGCGCGAAGCCGGCGCGCCGCGCGAACTCCGTCGCCCCCTCGCTGGCGTAGAGCACGTGCTGGCCGTCCTCGAGCACGGCCCGCGCGATCGCGATGGGGTGCTGAAACGGCGGCAGGATCGTCACGCCGCCCGCGCGTGCGCCGGCCCCCTCCATGATCGACGCGTCGAGCGCGACCTCGCCGGACTCGTCGAGGCACGCGCCGGTGCCGGCGTTGAACTGCGGGTCGTCCTCGAGCACCTCGACGGCGCGCTGCACCGCGTCGAGCGCCGACCCACCGCGCGCGAGGATCTCCGCGGCCGCGCGCGCGGCTGCGCCACAACCGGCGCGGTGCGACGCGACGCGGTCGGCCGGCACATCGCCGGCGCCCCCGTGCACGAGCACGCCAAAACCTCGCGCCGACGTCGGCGCAGCCCAGGAGCCGGTCACGAGCATGGCGCCGCGCACTACAGCCGCGCGCGCGTGTAGGCAAGGTACGAGTCGACCGCGAGCAGGAGCGGCGCGACGATCAGCGCCGCCGGCGAGACGACGCCCGCGGCCACGGCGTGGAACGCCGCGACGGCGACGACGAACGCGACGGCGACGCTCACGACGCGTCGCGCCGCACCGAGCGGCGCAGCGGTCCACGCCGGAACCGCCAGCGCAGCGAGCGCGAGGGCGACCACGATGCCCACCCGCGTCCAGGGCTCGACGCGCGACGCGTCGCTCGCGATCGCGGCGACGACCTCGGGCGCCCCCGACGCGCCGACCCGTAGCCCGAGCGTCGCGTTGGTGAACGCCGCGTCGGCGACCCGCCAGCCCGACTGCGCGAGCCTCGGCAGGAGGCCGGCCGGATCGAC
>CAITLX010000893.1 GCA_903893335.1 uncultured delta proteobacterium
CGGGGCGCGCCCCGGACCACCAGACCAGCGCGCCGCCGACGAGCGCCAGCGCCGCTGCGCCGCCCGCGCGCCAGGCCATCCGCGGCGCGCCACGTGCCCCGCCCGGCCCGGGGAACTCGTCGGCGGTGACGGGCTGACCGAGATCGACGAAGGGAGGCGGCGGCGGCCGCACGCTCGCGATGGCGCCGCGCCTCTCGGAGAACGTGAGCGAGTCGTGCGCCTCGGGAAGCTCGGGCTCGAGGGCCTCGAGCTCGCGGCACAACGCGGCGACGGTCGGCACGCGCTGGTCGCGGTCCTTCACCAGGCAGCGCATGACGACGCGCTCGAGCGCAGGCGCGACCGCCACGCCATGCTCGCCCAGCGGCGGCGGCTCGCTCGCGAGGATGCCGCTCAGGATTGCATTGTAGTTCGACCCGGTGAAGGGCGTGACGCCTGCGAGCAGCTCGTAGAGCACGACGCCGACGCTCCACACGTCCGAGCGGTGGTCGACGTCGGTCTGGCCCCGCGCCTGCTCGACGCTCATGTACTCGGCCGTGCCGAACACGACGCCGCTGTCGGTGAGGCCGAGGTCGGCGTCCTCCTCCGCGAGCGATTTGCTGATGCCGAAGTCGAGCAGCTTCACGGTGGTGCCGCCCCCCGCGCCCTGGTGCAGCAGCACGTTCTGCGGCTTGAGGTCACGGTGCACGATGCCCGCGGCGTGCGCGCTCGCGAGCCCGTGGCAGATCTCGATGCACACGCGCACGGCCACGCGCGGCGCGAGGCGACCGTGCTGCTCGAGGTAATCGGCGAGCGTCGGGCCGCTGAGCAGCTCGAACACGATGAAGAGGCGCCCCTCGGGCAGCTCGCCGACGTCGATGACGTCGATGACGTTCGGGTGGCGCAGCTTGCCGACCGCGCGCGCCTCGGCGAGCGCGCGCAGGCGCGCCACGGGCGCTCCGTGCTGCGGAGGGTCGATGATCTTGAGCGCCACCGCGCGGTCGAGCACCTCGCGGCGCGCCTCCCACACGACCCCCATGCCCCCCCTGCCGATGATCCGGACGAGCCGGTAGCGGTCGGCGACGAGGTCTCCCGGAAGCATGTGCGTGCGCGAGCCGACGCTACCACGGGGATCCCCGAGCGCGGCAGCGGCCCGAGGACGCTCGACTCAGGCGTGACGCTGCACGCGGCTGCTCGGCTCAGGCGTGGGGCTGCGCGCTGGCACCGGCGCTCGGCGCAGCGACGGTCGTGGCGGGCCCCGCGGGCGCGAGCCTTCGCGCGAGCGCCGCAGCGGCGCGAAGCTCGCCGGCGTCGGGGCGCCCCTTGTTGACGCCGCCGAAGAGCTTGAGCGGGCCGACGGTGTCGAGCCCCTTGCAGGCAAGCTCGTCGCGCACGACGAAGCCCTTGGCGCGCAGCGCGCGCGTGAGCGCCGCGTGCCCCCCGCGCCACCCGAACCCCGAGGTCGAGAAGACGACCGCGGGCTTCGCGTCTTGCCGGGGAAGCCGCGCGACGGCGGCCATCAAGTCGGGGTAGGGCGACCCGAAGCGCACGCCGGTGCCGAAGGCGACCGCCTCGTGCTTGGCGATGCGCTCGCCCGTCGCCTCGGCCGGCGCGACGACGACGCCGCCGACCTCCTTGGCCATCGCGTCGGCGAGCTTGCGCGTGTTGCCGTGTTCTTGCGAGGCGCACACGATGAGCAGCGACATGGGTATACCCCCTCGGCCGCCGAAGCTAAGCACCCCTGCACCTCGCGCAAGGCCGGGAGGCCCGCTCGCCGAGCCTCGCGCGCCGCGGCGCGATCTTGACGGGCGCGGGCCCGGTCCGTACCACCTTTCGGGTGAGCCACCGCGCACCCGGGAGCGACGCCGCGGTGCGCGGCTTCGGCCTGGTGATGCTGGCCGCGGGCGCGCTGGGGGCGGCGTTCGGCGCGCGCCACGGCTGGCCGACGCCGCTCGTCGTCGCGCTCGCGTCGGTCGGCGCGCTGCTCGCGGCGCTCGCGCTCGTGGCCCCCGCGGCGGCGCGACCGCTCCACGCCGCGTGGATGACGCTCGGCGAGCGCCTCGGCCGCGTCACCTCGCCCGTCGCGCTCGCGCTCGTGTTCTTCGGCGTCTTCGTGCCGCTGCGCGCGCTGCTCTGGCTGCTGCGGGTCGACCTGCTCGGCGCCGCGCGCGAGCCCGGACGGGCGAGCTACTGGATCGAGCGCGAGGCGCGCGAGCCCACGCGCGCAGACTTCGAGCGCACCGGTTGACCGTGTCGAAGCCGCCCGTCTACGTCCTCGGCGTCTCGGCCTACTACCACGACAGCGCCGCGTGCCTGCTGCGCGACGGACGCATCGTCGCCGCCGCGCAGGAGGAGCGCTTCACGCGCAAGCGCCACGACGCGTCGTTCCCGCGCCGCGCCGTCGC
>CAITLX010000894.1 GCA_903893335.1 uncultured delta proteobacterium
GAACCAGACGCTCGTGAAGGCGAAGCCCACCCCGAAGCCGAGCAGGCCGACGAACGAGAGGAGCATCGCCGGCACCACGATGCTCCACGCCCTCCAGTAGGCGAGGCCACCCTGGCGCACGCGGTTGAGCGCGCGGAGCGGATCGAAGATCTCGCGCGGGTCGAACGCTCGACAGTAATGCGACATGTAGCCGGGGATCGCGACGACCGCGAGCAGCCACAGCGCGAACCCGACGGCGAGCAGCGCGGGTCGATGGAGCCAGCCTCCGAGCGCCATCAGGCCGACCCCGGGCCAGCCGTAGAACACCATTCCGAGGAACGTGAGCGCCCCGTGCCGGAGCAGCACGCGCGGTTCGTCCCACGCGGGCCAGGGCGTCTCGCCGAGGTGCATCCGGTGCACGACGACGATGCGGTGCCCCATGTTCATCAGCCAGCCGACGATGGGGACCAGGAGCCAGAGTCCGCCGATCCAGAGGTCGCGCCGCGACGCGGGCGATTGCAGCGGGAACCGCATCGAGCGCGACAGCGTCAGCGGGCCGCGCAGCGAGATCGTCATCGGCGGCCCGCCCTCGGCCATCAGCGCTCCCAGGGGCACTTCTCGCCCCGGCGAATGCCCTTCTGGCCCGGCATGCAGCCGACCTTGCCGTCGACGCAGACGGAGACCGCCCCATAGCCGTCGCCGCAGCAGGAGTCGGGCGAATCGGCCGTGACCTTGCACTTCACGCAGCACACCATTCCGGCCCCCGCGCTTCCGCACGTCTCGTCGCCCGCGGTCGCGAGGTCGATGAATCGCCCCGCCGCGGGCCCGTCGCAGCGGGCGCCCGATCGGCAGATTCCCCCCTTCGCAAGGCAGGCGGCTGGGCCGGGCGAAGGCCCTGACGGGCCGCCGACCAGCACGCGCTCCTCCGCCGCGGCGCTCGCTGACGCCGGGGCGACCGGCGCCGCGGCCGATTGCGCCGACGCGCTCGACGGGAGCCGGGACGCGGGAGCGTCGGCGCTCGGCGGGGTGGGGTGGGTGCAGGCGACCGTGAGCGTCGCGCCGAGGAGTGCAGCGAAGGAACGCAGGAGCATGGGGCCGTTCGCAGGGTAGAGCCGAAGGGCGCCGCGCGACAGCCAGGCGATGGGCGGGCTTCCGTCCGACCTCGCCCCCTCGCGTCGAGCGTCCGGTGGCCCCGACGCGCGACGTGCTGTACGAACCCGCCTCGATGCACTCGACCCTGCGCCGCACGCTCGCCCTCCTCTCGCTCGCCGTCCTCGGCGGGTGCTCGCGCGACGAAGCGCGCAAGGAAGCGCCCGCGGCGCTCGCTGCGCCCGCACCGTCGGCGCGGCCGGCCGCGACGCCGGTCGCGACGGCGCTCGACGCGGCCACCGGCGTGCCCGCCGCCACGCCGTTCGGCGAGCCGGGCCTCGTCGTCATCTCCCCGCCGGTGCCCGCGCTGCGCAAGGAGAGCTCGCTCGACCACGTCGACGTGGCCGGCTGGTCGGCCGACGACCGAGCGCTCGGGTACTGCAAGCACAGCGGGGGCCTCGGCGGCGCGACGTGCGTGCTGCTCCCGCGCGTCGGCGCGATCGAGACGTTCGGCGATTTCGACGAGGACAAGGGCGCCATCGACCCCGCGCGTCACGCGTCGCTCGTCGCTCGCAAGCAGTCGCTCGCGCTCGCCTCCGCGCCGCGGAGCTGGGCGTTCGCGCGCGACCTCGAGCTGACCTGGGACTCGCCCGCGGGCGACACCCTGCGCGTCGGCGCGCGCGTGAAGGGGGAGGCGCCCTCGTTCGCGATCGTGCTGCGCGACACGAACCCCGGCGCCGCCGAGGGCTCGACCCACCCGGAGCTCATCGCGCTCTCGGCCGACGGCACGCAGCTCGGCGCCATCGCGCACGCGTTCCACGCCGAGTACTCGGACGCCTTCCCCGCGAAGGTGGTGCCGGTCGCGCGCGTCGCGGCGCAGGCGTACAACGACGCGGGCTTCGCGCGCCACAAGAAGAAGGAGTACGCGAAGTCGGCCGAGCTCTTCGCCAAGGGCGCCGCGGCCGACCCTACGTTCGCGCTCGCCGCGTACGACCTCGCGTGCGCCTACGCGAGGCTCGGCGACGCGAGGGCCGAGCGCGCCCTCGCCGACGCCCTCGGGCGCGCCGGGGCCGACGCCGCGGCGATGAAGAAGCGAGCCCTGGCGGACGACGACTTCGGGGCCGTGAAGGGCGAGGCCTGGTTCGTCGCGCTGACGCGGCAATGACGGGTGGCGAGCGGCCAGGCGCCTTGACGCGCGCCACCTTCGGCGCGATGGCGACGCGATGAACTCGCCCTGGAAGGTCGCCGCGTTTGCCCTCGCGCTCGCAGGCTGTGCAAGCTCCGACGACGCCGCGCAGCAGCAGACGGCGGCGCCGCAGTGCAACACGGCCCCCTCGACGTGCGCTGCGGGCACGACCTGCTGGATCGCCGACGACGCGGGGACCTTCGCCTGCCTCCCCTCGGGCGCGGGCCAGAGCGGCGACACCTGCACGAACTACATCGACAAGGCGACCTGCGGCGACGGCCTCGCCTGCCTCGCGACCGGCGACCCGACCAAGGGCGTCTGCTCGCCGACCTGCACGCGCAGCCAGGACTGCGCGGGCGACGCGCTCTGCCAGACGGTGACCTACCCCGGCGGCGGCGCGTTCGGCGTCTGCGCGTCCCCCCTGCGCGCGGACGCTGGGTCGGACGCAGCGGCGAGCGACGCGGGCGCCGACGCGGCGAGCGCCGACGCCGAGCCCGACGCGGACACGGACGCGACGACCGCCGACGCCGAGGCCGACGCAGCGACCGAGTGAGCCACGGCGGCGACGAGCCGCAGAGAGAACAGGAGAGACGATGGGGGTCACCGGGCAGGGCTGGAACGTGCTCGACCGAGACGCGGCGATACTGTGGCGCGAGTACCGCTTCGCGCCCGACGCCGTCGCGACGACGCTCGTGTTCCGCGGCGCGGGCGACGGGCTCGTCGTCGTGAGCCCGAGCACGCGCACCGATCCGGCGGCGCTCGACGCGCTCTCCGAGCACGGCGAGGTCGTCGCGCTCATC
>CAITLX010000895.1 GCA_903893335.1 uncultured delta proteobacterium
CGCGCCCTGGTCCACGCTCGCCATCGAGGGCTTCCGCAAGAGCCAGGACGAGGTCGCCGCGTTCCGCTTCGGCTCGGTGCGCGACTCGTACGCGGCCAAGACGAGCGGCGACCGGCACGTCGGGGTCATCGGCGTCGCGGTCTTCGAGGAGCGAGGCGCGCGCACCGCGTGGCCCTGGACCCCCTCCGAGGTGCGCCGCCGCCGCACCGCCGACCCGTTCCCCGGCCGCTTCGCCGCGCCGCCCCCCGGCGGCGACTGACCGGGCCCGCCTCGCCCCGACGCGCGCACGCGCCACGCCCCTCTTCCGGGGCGTGGCGCGTTTTTGCTGGCTTCGCGGGGCGGATCGAAACATGTTCTAGTCCCTTCCCCGAGCGAGGCCCCCTTCATGGCGATCGTCGAGCCCATCCCGTCCGAGTCCGGACCGAGGCGCCTCCGAATCTCGAGCCCGCTCGACGGGCAACCCATCGGCGAGATCGAGGTCGCCGACGCCGAGCAGGTGAGGGCCGCGGTCGCGCGCGCTCGCGCCGCTCAGCCCGCGTGGGACGCGCTCGGCTTCGACGGACGCGCAGCCTGCCTGCGTCGCGCGCTCGCGATCCTGCTGGCCAAGCAGGAGGAGTACATGCCCGTCATCATGCGCGAGACGGGTCGCTCGCGCGTCGAGACCATCATGATGGAGATGTTCCCGGCCTGCGACAGCCTGGGTTTCTACGCGAAGAACGCGAAGAAGATCCTCGCCGACCGCAAGGTGCCGCTGCACCTCCTGCGCAACAAGAAGATGGTCGTGGCCTACCGGCCGCTCGGCGTCGTCGGCATCATCACGCCGTGGAACGGCCCGTTCATCCTCGCGCTCAACCCCACCGTGCAGGCGCTCGCGGCGGGCAACGCCGTCGTGCTCAAGCCCTCCGAGGTCACCCCCTTCTCGAGCCGCCTGGTGGCCGACCTCTTCCACGAGGCGGGCGTGCCCGCCGACGTGCTGCAGATCGTCGAGGGGGACGGCGAGACGGGCGCGGCGCTGCTCGAGGCCGGCGTCGACAAGATCTCCTTTACCGGCAGCGTGCGCACCGGGCGCAAGGTGGGCGAGGCGTGCGGGCGCAACCTCATCCCCTGCACCCTCGAGCTCGGCGGCAAGGACCCGATGATCGTCTGCGCCGACGCCGACCTCGAGCGCGCAGCGGGGGGCGCGGTGTTCGGCGCGTTCATGAACACGGGGCAGTTCTGCTGCTCGACCGAGCGCGTCTACGTCGTCGAGTCGGTGGCCGACGAGTTCACCCGCCGCGTGCTCGAGAAGGTGCAGGCGCTGCGACAGGGTCGCGAGGGGGAGTACGATCTCGGCCCGATGATCTGGCCGCAGCAGCTCGACCTCATCGAGCGGCAGGTCGACGAGGCGCGCGCCGCGGGGGCGAAGGTGCTCTGCGGCGGGCGGCGCAACCCCGAGCTCGGCGAGCTCTTCTACGAGGCCACGGTGCTGACCGACGTCACGCACGCCATGTCCATCATGCGCGACGAGACGTTCGGCCCCGTGCTGCCCATCGTGCGCGTGCGCGACGAGGACGAGGCGCTGCGCCTCGCGAACGACACGACCTACGGCCTGTCGGCCACGCTGTGGACGAAGGGGGACACCAAGGCCGTCGCGCTCGCCAAGCGCATCCACTCCGGCTCGGTGTGCGTCAACGACAGCTCGCTCACCTACGGCGTGCTCGAGGCACCCTTCGGAGGGCGGCGCACCAGCGGCGTCGGGCAGGTCAACGGCGAGACGGGCCTGCGGGGCTACTGCTTCGCGCAGCCGATCGTGCTCGACCGCTTCGGCGTGAAGGAGGAGCAGGTCTGGTACCCCTACACGGCCGAGAAGGGCGCCTTGCTGCAGAAGATCATGCGGTGGGTGTGGGGCACGCCGCTCGGCCGCTGGATGTCGTGAAGGGAGCGCCGCGATGAAGATCGTCATCAACCACGACCTGTGCGAGGCCAACGCGCGCTGCGTGCGCGCCTGCCCCGAGGTGTTTCGCCTCGACGAGGCCGACAAGCTCGAGCTCGTGACCGACGCGCCCGACGAGAGCCTGCGCGCGAAGGTGCTGCTCGCCGTGCAGCGATGCCCGCGCGCGGCCCTCAAGCTCGAAGGCTAGACGCGCTCCGCAGCAGCTGACGCCGCCGGGGAACGGGTTCGACTCAGCGGCCGAGGCAGCCGACGAGCCGATTCAGTGGCTGGCGCCGCCGGCGGACCGATTCAGTGGCTGGCGCGGGGCTCGACGCGCCGCGAGACGGGAGCCTCGACGGGCTCGGCCGAGCAGTAGACGATGGCGCAGTGGCTGCGGTCCGAGGCGCGCATGCGGGCGCAGAGCTCGGCCAGGTCATCGTCGGCGTCGACGACCTCGCCCTCCACGGGGCTCGCGGTCGCCTGGTCGTAACGGCAGTGATCGAGCGCGACCCAGCGCCCCTGGTAGCTCGCGAGGCGGCACGCCTGGCGATACGTCACTCGACTGCCCATGTACGTTCGTGGTCTCCGTAGCCAGCCTCGACGGACCCCCCGCTGAGCGAACGATCAGCGCTCCGTGAAGCGAAGCGCGGGGTCTACCACCGGGTTCGGCGGCTGGTCAAGGTCGAGTGTGGCAATCTTGCCACACCCGCGGCCGCGAGGCCCACTTCCCGGGCCGGGGCGGCGTTACTTGCAGCTCGACCGGGCTGAGCCGGCGTTACTTGCAGCTCGACCGGGCCGGGGCGGCCTTACTTGCAGCTGGATTGCGCGAGGGCGGCGGCGGCGGGGCCGCCGACGCCGGCGGCGTTGGCCGAGGCGACGATGGCCTTGGCGCCCGCGCAGTCGTGGTTGAACGCCTTGCGCTTCACCGCCTCGGGCGCAGCCTGCGAGATGGAGTTGCGCGCGGCCATGGCCCCGGCGCCGTCGCACGAGGCGTAGGCCCGCGAGGCTCCGCCGACGTCGCCGTTGCCGGCGAGGCGGCGCGCCTCGGCGCACGCGGCGTCTCCCTTGAGAGCGGGCGCGGTGGCCGTGGGGGGCGTGGTCGCGGCAGCGGTGGGCGTCGTGCCCGGCGTGGGGCGGACCGGCGTGGTGGTGCCCGGTCGCGCGGTGCCGGCGAGGGCTGCGGTGCCGGCCACGGCGGCAGCGACGGCGGCGGAGTCGGCCGGCTCGGGGGGGACCATGTTGACGGCGACCGGGCCGCCGGAGCCGGCGGCGAGCGGCGTCAGGAGGTTGGAGTCGTCCTTGGGCTTGCCGCCTCGGACGGCCATGACGACGCCGACGAGCGCGAGCGCTCCGGCAGCGGCGCCGAGGCCGATGACGAGCCCCTTGTTGCCCCCCTTGGCGGGGGTGGCGGGCGTGGCCGGGCGCGGCTGGGCTGGCGTCGGGAACGTCTGGCCCCCGCCGGTGGGCGTGGGGGCTGCCGCGCCCATCGCGGGGGGCGGGGCGAAGACGGGGGCGCCGCCGATTTGCGTGTGCCCCTTGGGGTCGGCCGGACCGGCGAGGGCCGCTGCGCTCATCGCGGCGGTGGCCGCGACGCGCGGCGCGCCGGCCTGCGAGCCCGCGCCCGGCTGGGCCGCGCCGCCTGCGAGCTCCTCGAAGAAGCCCTTGGCGGACGCCTGGCGCTCGTCGGGGCTCTTGGAGAGCGCGCGGAAGATGCCCGACTTGACGTTGGCGGGGATGTCCGCGGCCAACGCCACCGTCTCGAAGGGGAAGGGCTGCGCCGTCATGTGCTGCGTGGCCCACTGCCACGGCGTCTCGGCGTCGAACGGCAGGCGGCCGGTGAGCATCTCGTAGGCCATGACGCCCAGCGAGTAGACGTCGCTGCGCAGATCGAGCTCTTTGCCCGTGAACTGCTCGGGGCTCATGTAAGGCGGCGTGCCGAGCACCATGCCCTGCTGGGTGAGCTTCTGCTCCTGGGCCTGGTCCTTCGCCTCGCTGCGCTTGGCGATGCCGAAGTCGAGCACCTTGACGAAGTCGGCCTGGCCGGCGCGCGTCGTGAGCACGACGTTGTCGGGCTTCAGGTCGCGGTGCACGATGCCCAGCGCGTGCGCCTCGTCGAGCGAGCCGCACACCTGGCCGAGGATGTTGACCACGCGCGCGACCGGCAGCGGCCCCGCGGCGAGCGCGTCGGCGAGGCTCGGGCCCTGGATGTACTCCATGGCGATGTAGAGCGTGCCGTCGGGCATCTGCCCGAAGTCGAAGAACTGGATCGTGTTGGGGTGCTCGAGCTTCGCGACGGTGCCGCACTCGCGCTGGAAGCGCGCGACGATCTGCGGGTCGCGCGACAGGTGCGAATGCAGGGTCTTGATGGCGACCTTGCGCACGTCGGTGCCCATCTGCTGCTCGCCGAGGTAGACGCGCCCCATGCCCCCCTCGCCCAGGAGGCGACTGATGCGGTAGCGGCCACCGACGACTTGCCCGACGAGCGGGTCGGCCTCGTTGGTGGGGTGCATCGGGAGCAGGGCTCCGCACGACGCGCAGAACCGCGCGCCCTCGAGGTTGGCGTGGTGGCAGCTCGGGCAATCCATTGCGGGCGAAGGCTCGCACGAACGCGGGCGAATCGCTACGCCGCTGGAGCGGCCGGCGCCGCGCGCCCCCCGAACAGCCGCCGCGCCGCCTTCAGCCCCTCGACCGCGGGCACCACGACGCCCGACAGGCCGACGACGACGATCCACTCGACCGGCGTCATGGCGAAGGTGTGAAAGACAGGGCGCAGCGAGGGCACGAGCACCGCCACCAGGTGCACGGTGGCCGAGAGCAGGCCGGCGACGACGAGCGGCGCGCTGAGCACCGGGCGCATCTGCGCGATGGACCGCAGCGGCGCGCGGCAGCTCCAGGCGTGCAGCAGCGGCGAGATGGCGAGCAGCGAGAACGCCATCGCCCTGCCGAACGACGGGTCGGGGGCGCTCCAGCGCGTCGTCGGAAGCGCGTAGAGCACGACGGCGCACGCGCCCATGACGAGCCCGACGTAGCCGATGCCCGCGTACTCGGCCGCGCCGAGCAGCCCCTCGCTGCGCGGACGCGGGCGCTCCTTCATCTGGCCGGGGTCGGGCGGGTCGATGCCGAGCGCGAGCGCGGGCAGGCCGTTGGTCACGAGGTTGATCCAGAGGATCATCAGCGGCGTGAGCGGCTCCCACCCGCCGACGAACGAGACGGCGAACACCGCGACGGCCAGCCCCGCGTTGGACGACAGGAGGAAGAAGATGAACTTCTGAATGTTGCGGTAGATGGCGCGCCCCTCGCGCACCGCGTCGACGATGGTGGCGAAGTTGTCGTCGGCGAGCACGAGGTCGGCCGCCTGCCTCGCGACGTCGGTGCCGCTCTTGCCCATGGCGATGCCGATGTGGGCCTCGCGCAGCGCGGGGGCGTCGTTCACGCCGTCGCCCGTCATCGCGACGACGTGACCCTCGGCCTTGAGCGCGGTGACGATGCGCAGCTTCTGCTCGGCGGTGGTGCGCGCGAAGACGCGCACGCGCGCGATGCGCGCGCGAAGCTCGGCGTCGCTCGTCTTCGCGAGCTCCGAGCCCGTCATCGCCTCGTCGCCCTCCGTCCAGAGGCCGATCTCGCGCGCGATGGCCGTCGCGGTGATCGGGTGGTCGCCCGTGATCATCACGGCGCGCACGCCTGCGTCGGCGCACGCCGCGATGGCCTCGCGCACCCCGACGCGGGGCGGGTCCATCATGCCGACGAGGCCGAGCAGCGTCAGGGCCGACTCGGGGTTCTCGTCGGTGTCGTGCGCGCGCTGCGCGATGGCGAGCACCCGCAGCGCCTTCGCGCTCATGCGGTCGGCCTCGGCCTGCACGCGCGCGCGGTCGGCGTCGTCGAGCGGCCGCACGCCGCGCTCGTCGGCGAGCGAGACGCAGAGCGGAAGCAGCACGTCGATGCTCCCCTTGACGTGCGCGACCGAGCGCCCCTCGTCGTCGAGCGTGATCACCGTCATGCGCTTGCGGTCGGAGTCGAACGGCAGCTCGAGCACGAGCTTGTGGCTCGGGAGCATCGACTCGCGCGGGCGCCCGCCCTTCGCCGAGAGCGTGAGCAGCGCGCCCTCGGTCGGGTCGCCGACGACGCGGTACACACGCGTCTCGGGGTCGCGGTCGAGCTGCGCGTTGTTGCAGAGCGCGGCGGTCGCGAGCAGCGCGTCGAGCGGCGCGTGGGGCGCGGGCGGGGCGCCTGCGGCTGCGCCCTCGGGCACGATGAGCCCGACCGGCTCGTAGCCGACGCCCGTGACGTCGAAGCGCGTGGTGCCCGCGTAGACCTCGCGCACCGTCATCTCGTTCTGCGTCAGCGTGCCCGTCTTGTCGGTGCAGATGACGCTGGCCGCGCCGAGCGTCTCGACGGCCGAGAGCTTGCGCACGATGGCGCCGCGCTGCGCCATGCGCTGCATGCCGAGCGCGAGGGTGATGGTCGTGATCGCCGGCAGCCCCTCGGGGATGGCCGCGACCGCGAAGCTGACGGCCTCGAGCAGAAGCTCGTGCCAGGCGCGGCCTCCCTTGATCATGCCCCAGGCGAACAGCGCGATGCTGATGGCGAGGCACGCGTAGAGGATGCGCTGGCCGAACGACTCGAGGCGCTGCTCGAGGGGCGTCTTCTCGTCGCCCGCGCGCGAGATCAGCTCGCCGATGCGGCCGAGCTCGGTGCGCGGCCCGGTGGCGACGACGATGGCGCGCCCCTTGCCGCGCACGACCGAGGTGCCGACGAAGACCATCGTCGCGCGGTCGCCGAGGGGCGCGTCGAGCGCGACGGGCGCGCGCGCGTCCTTGCCGCACGAGGCGCTCTCGCCGGTGAGCGAGGCCTCCTCGGTGGCGAGATCGAAGGCCAGCACCAGGCGCGCGTCGGCTGCGACGGCGTCGCCGGCCTCGAGCTCGAGCAGGTCGCCGGGCACCACCTCGGCGGCGGGCACGACGACGACGTCGCCCCCGCGCCGCACGCGCGCGCTCGGCGCCGTCATCGTCTGCAGCGCGTCGAGCGCGGCCTCCGCGCGGCGCTCCTGCACGAAGCCGAGCACCGCGTTGAGCGCGACGATGAGCAGGATGGCGATGGCGTCGCCGAAGCGCGAGAGGACCGACTGGTCGGCCGCGCCCGACATCCCGACGACGACCGCGACCGCCGCCGCAGCGAGCAGGGTGAGCACCAGCGGGTTGACGAACTGGTCGAGCAGCCTGCGCCACATCGGCCGACGCGGAGGCTCGGGCAGCGCGTTCGGCCCGTATTCGGTCGCGCGGCGCGCGACCTCGTCGGCCGAGAGGCCGCGCTGGGCGTCGGCGCCCAGGCGCTCGACCACCTTCTCGAAGTCGTCGGCGTGTGCAGGCCCCGGATCGATCACGGCGCGGAGGGTAGCGCCATCCGTGCCGACGGACTATGTCGAGCCGCCCATGGCGCCCTCGCCCGACGTCTCCTCGGTCGTCGTCCGCGGCCTCGCGACCTCGGTTCTCACCTGGGAGCCTGCTCCGGGCGCCCCGGCCACCGGCCTCACCGTGCTGCTCCTGCACGGCTTTCAGGACGCCGCGGCGACGTTCGACGGGCTCGCCGAGCCGCTCGCGGCCGTCGGCCACCGCGTCGTCGCGCCCGATCTGCGCGGCTTCGGCGACACCGCCGCGGTGCCCGCGAGCGGCTACTACCACTTCCCCGACTACGTCGCGGACGTGCGGGCGCTCGTGGCGAGGCTCGCCGCGCCTCGGCTGGCCATCGTGGGCCACTCGATGGGCGGCACCATCGCCTGCATGGTGGCGGGGCTCGGCATCGGGGCCCCCGAGAGGCTGGTGCTGCTCGAGGGGCTCGGCCCGCCGGCGCAGCCCGCCGAGGGGGCGCTCGACCGCTTCCGCGCGTGGCTCGCGGGGCTCGACGCGGTCGAGGCGCGCCCGCGCCACCGCACGCTCTCGTCGCTCGACGAGGCGGTCGAGCGGCTGCGCGCCAACCACCCGGGCGTGCCGGTCGAGGTGCTGCGCACCCGCGCGCCGCTGCTGACGCGGCCGGTCGAGGGGGGGCGCATCGCGTGGAAGTTCGATCCGCTCCACCGCACGACGGCCCCCTTGCCCTTCATGGTCGAGGCCTTCGCGAGCTTCCTCGACGGCATCGCGTGCCCCACGCTCGTCGTCGGCGGGGGCCCCATGGGCTACCACCCCGAGGACGAGGCGGCGCGCGTCGCCCGCATCCGCGACGCGCGGACGCTCGATCTGCCCACCGCCGGGCACATGATGCACTGGACGGCCGCGGCCGAGCTCGGCGCGGCCATCGTGGCGTTCCTCGCCGAAGCGCCGGGGTGACCGTCGCCACCCCGGCCGGGCGCCTCACAGGCAGCTGCCCGAGGCGCAGACCTGCCCCAGCGCGCACGCGTGCGCGCACGCGCCGCAGTTCGCCGCGTCCTTGTACAGGTTGGCCTCGCAGCCGTTCGCCGCGAGGCGGTCGCAGTCGCCGTACCCCGTGTTGCACGCGAAGCTGCAGAGGGAGGCCACGCACGTGGCCGTGGCGTTCGCGCGCGCCAGGCAGACGTTGCGGCATGCCGAGCAGTTCTTCGCGTCCGTCGTGAGGTGCACCTCGCAGCCGTTGAGCGGGGAGGCGTCGCAGTTGCCGAAGCCTGCGCCGCAGGTGGCGACGAGGCACGATCCGCCCGAGCACAGCGCGGTGGCGTTCGGCAGCGAGCAAGCCGCCTGCGGCACCCATTGCAGGCCGGCCGTGTCGCAGATGCGCGGCGTCACCCCGACGCAGTCCTTCGCGCCCGGGATGCAGGCGTTGCAGTGTGCGCCCGCGGCGTCGCAGAGCCCCGTCTCGCACGAGGCGATGGCCTGGTAGCCGCTCAGCGTCGCGTTGCACGTCTCGAGCGTGTCACCCGAGCACCGGTGCTCGGCGGGCAAGCAGGCGGCGCACGCGGCGCCGATCGACGCCGCGCACAGCGCCGCGCTCGCGCACGTCTCGGTCGACGTCGTGACGAGGTCGTCGCCGCAGACGTGCCGATCCGCGCCTGCGCAGTAGGCGAAGCCCGCGGTGCGGCCGAGGCACTCGGTCACCGGCGTGGCGCACGCGCCCGACGACGAGTCGCAGACGCGCCCCCCCGAGCAGACCGTGTCGCGCTCCCAGGTGCAGGTCGCGGCGGCGCAGCGCAGCGTGATCGGCTGCGCGTGTCCGGCGCACGCGGTCGCGCCGGCGGCGTCGCACCCGGCGCCCTCCGTCGCGACGCCACCTTGGCCCGCGTCGGCCGCGCACGTCGCGTCGGCGGCGTCCGCGTCGTCGCGCGCCTCGGCGTCTGCGTCGAGCGCGTCAGTGTCGTCCCCGGAGGCGTCGATCGGCGGCGCGCCGCCCGCCGCGTCGCCCCCGGGTTCGTTGGGGGAGTCGGACGTGCAACCCATGGGAGAGAGCAACCCCGCGAGCAGGGCGCCCCAGGCGGCGTGAGGATGGGGGCTCATGTCGACCTCGACGGGGCGGCAGGCGTCTCACCGGGGCCCGCCTCGGAACCGCCGGCGCTGCGCGCGCCGGACCTGGACGCGAACCCCTCCAGCAAGCCCTTCGTTCGGCGCTTCATGGGACGTC
>CAITLX010000896.1 GCA_903893335.1 uncultured delta proteobacterium
ACGTCTGGGACCACCTGGTGCAAGGCAAGAACGCGAGCCTGGCGAACTACGGAAAGCCCTCCGAGAAGCCCGGCCTGCTCGAGGTCACGGGCTCGGCGCCGGCGTTCTGGAACCACGCCAACTCGATCGATTACAATGCCGAACTCGACCAGATCGTCATTTCGGCCCGCTCGCACAATGAGCTATGGGTCATCGACCACGCCACCACGACCGCCGAAGCCGCGACGCACGCAGGCGGGGCGCGCGGAAGGGGGGGCGATTTCCTCTACCGCTGGGGCAACCCCCAGACGTACGGCGCCGGCACCGCGGCGGACCGCAAGCTGTTCAACCAGCACGACGTCCAGTGGGTCGCCCCCGGCCTGCCCGGCGCGGGCCACCTGCTCGTCTTCAACAACGGGCTCGATCGCCCGGAGGGCTCGTACTCCACGCTCGATGAGCTCGTCTCCGACGTCCAGGCCGACGGCAGCTACCCGAGCGTCACGACGGGGCAGGCGTGGGGCCCCACGGCCCTCACCTGGCAATACGTCGCGACGCCGCCTACCTCCTTCTACGGCGTCGAGATCTCGGGCACGCAGCGCCTGCCGGGCGGCAACACGCTGGCCTGCGAGGGCACCACCGGCCGCTTCTTCGAGGTGACCCCCGCCGGCGAGGTGGTCTGGGAGTACGTCAACCCCGTGGCCAACGCCGGCCCGATGGCCCAGTACGAGCTCGCTCCGCTCGACCCCAAGGAGCACCCCGAGAACGCGGTGTTCAAGACGCACTGGTACCCCGCCGACTTCGCCGGCTTCGCGGGGCACGACCTCACCGCGCAAGAGGTGATCGAGAGCGCGGACACCTCTTGCCCGGCGGCCAGCGTCAACTACGCGTGCAAGCCAGCAGCCGACTGCACGGCCGGTGGCGGAGCGGACGTGTCCGCGCACCTGGCCTGCGCCTCCGGAGGCGTGTGCTGCTTCAAGCTCACCCAGAGCACGACGCCGCCGCCGTGAAGCGCCGCAACGCAGAAGGGAGACGCACGATGGCCATCACGCTCACCGCACGCGCCACACCGCTGGCTCCCGCGCTGCTGCTCGCATCCGCAATCGCAGGATGCGGCTCGTCCGATGCCGCCGTGGCACCGGCCTCGACGCCGACCGACTCCGGCGCCACGCCCGTGGACGCTGGCGCGGGAGCCGGCGCGCTCATCGACCTCGTCGCCATTCCGGCCGGCGAATTCGTCATGGGCGACCACACGGGCTTCGTCGATCCGAAGCACCCGAGCGACGAGCTTCCGCTTCACGCCGTGTCGCTGCGCGCGTTCGAGCTCGCGCGGACCGAGACGACCTGCGCGCAGTTCCTCCCGTTCCTCCACGACGCGCTCGCCGCCGGACAGGTCTCGATCGCCGACACCCGCGTCGTCGCCACAGCCGACGCAACGACCTACCTCGACACCTCGGCGGCGACGGCGCCGAGCTGCATCACCTGGGACGGCTCGCGCTTCGGCGTCGCGCCGGGGCGCGAGGCTCACCCCATCTCCGCCGTCCGCTGGGCCGGCGCCGCCGCCTACTGCAACTGGTACGGAGCGAAGCTCGGCCTGCAGCCCTGCTACGACCTCGCCGCGGCGACGACCGACGCGACGCGCACCTGCGTCCGCCTGCCCACCGAGGCCGAGTGGGAGTACGCGGGCCGCGGTGGGCTTCAGAGCCCCTACGGCAACTACCCCTGGGGCGACGCGACCGACGACGCGCGCGTCAACTGGGTCGGCTCCAACGACCCGTGGGAGCAGGGCCCCCAGCCGCTCACCACGCCGGTCGGCTTCTTCGACGGCTCGCTCCGACAGCGCGCCGACTCCGTCTGGCCCTCTGCGATGGAGACGTACCAGACGCTCGACGGCCGCAACGGCTATGGCCTGTACGACATGGCCGGCAACGTGTGGGAGTGGGTCAACGACTGGTACGGTCGCGCTTACTACGAGGTGAGCCCCGCCGCGGATCCGATGGGCCCTGCGGCGGGCGACCCGATGCCCGACGGGGTCGCTTACCACGGGCTTCGCGGCGGTAGTTACTTCAACTCGACGGTCTACCGCGGCGACCACGAGCGGGTCTCGAACCGCGACCCTGCCTATTTCCGCGGCAAGTACCTCGGCGTCGACGACCCGAACGGGCCCTGGTTCCACATCGGCTTCCGCGTCGCCTTGCAGCAGCGCTGACCCTACGGAGATGACGATCATGCGACGAACGACCTGGCTCGGTATCCTCGGACTGCTGGCGGCCGCGACACTCGAGGGCTGCGCGACGGCCGACGGCGATCCCGCCGCGAGCGGAAGCGGCGGCGCCGCCGCGACCGCTTGCGACGCCGGAACGACGCACGCCTGCGCGTGCGCCGACGGTGGCACCGGATTGCAAACGTGCGTCGCGGCGTCCGGCACGCTCGGCACCTGCAGCTGCACCCCGGTCTCGACCGACGCGGGCGCCGGGGGCGCCGCGGGTTCGGGCGGTGGCGGCGGCACGGGAGGCGCGGGGGGTGGTGACGGAGGCGGCGGGCACGTAGCGACGCCGTGCACGACGGACGCCGAGTGCCAGGCCACCGGCGTCTGTCCCCCCGACGCGACGCAGGGCTGCGGCTGCCGCGTCGGCGGCGCTGGCGGCGGCAAGTGCGCCCCGCGCTGCACCGTGGACACCGACTGCGCGCCCAAGCCCGGTGAGGTCATGATCTGCAAAGTCGATGGCTTCTGCGCACCCGACAAGGGTGACGCGGGCGGCGGCGACGGCGGTCCTCCGCCGCCGCAGGACGGCGCGCCGCCACCGCAAGACGGCGCTGCTCCGCCGAGCGACGCGGGCGATCAATGACAGTCTGCGCTGCGCTCGCGCTCGTCGTCGCCGCGTCGCTGATGGGCTGCGGCTCGTCGGACGCCGGCGACGCCGTGAACGTG
>CAITLX010000897.1 GCA_903893335.1 uncultured delta proteobacterium
GCTCAGGGGCAAGCCGTCGCGGCGGCGCCGCTGTTGACCGGATCGACACAGAAGGGCCCGGCAACTCCGGCCGGGCCGCTCGCGCAGCACACGGCGTTGTCGATGCCGCTCTGCGCGCACGACGTGCAGGGGCAGGTCGCGCAGGGCGCGGCGGTGGTGTAGTCGCGGCAGCGCCCCCCCGAGCAGAGCTGCGCCGAGCCGCAGCGGTTGCCGCACTGGCCGCAGTTGGTCACGTCGGTCTGCGTGTTCACGCACGTCTGCGACTGGAAGCAGTACGTCGTTCCCGCGCCGCAGTTCTGCTGCACGCAGGCGCCGTTCTGGCAGGTCTGGAGGAAGCTGCACGCCGTTCCGCAGCCGCCGCAGTTGGCGTGATCGGTGTTCGCGTTGACGCAGGCGTTGCCGCACGGCAGGAGGCCGGGGAGGCACGCGCACGCGCCCCCCGAGCAGTACTGCGCGGCCGAGCACTGCGTCGCGTTGGCGCAGGTGGTGCCGCACTGCGTCGGGTCGTTCACGATCGACACGCACTGGCCGTTGCACTGCGTGAGGCCGTTGGCGCAGGTGCACACGCCGGCCTGGCAGGTCGCGCCGTTGGTGCAGGCGTTGCCGCACGCGCCGCAGTTCGCCGTGCTCGTCTGCAAGGAGACGCACGCGTTGCCGCACTGCGCCTGCCCGTTCGGGCAGAGGCACTGGCCCGCCGCGCACGTGTCGCCCGCGGGGCACTGGTTGGTGCAGGAGCCGCAGCGCTGCGTGTCGGTGGCGGTGTTGACGCACTGGCCGTTGCAGAACGACTGGCCCGTGGGGCAGGTGCAGGCGTGGTTGGCGTCGCAGACGCGCCCGCCGGTGCAGTTGGTGTCGCTCACGCACGCCACGCAGTTGCCGGCGTTGCAGATCTCGCCGCCGCCGCAGGCGCGGTTGCACGAGCCGCAGTGCAGCACGTCGGACGCGGTGTCGATGCACTGCGAGGTGCCGTTGACCGAGCAGTAGGACTGGCCGGTGGCGCACGCGCACTGGTTGGTCGCGTTGCAGGTGCGCCCGCCGGTGCAGTTGGTGTCGCTCACGCACTGCACGCAGGAACCCGCGCTGCAGAGCACGCGCGGCGAGGAGCAGGTCGCCGAGGTCACGCAGTCGACGCAGCGCAGCGAGCTGGGGTCGCAGTACGGGTGGCCGGTGTTGGCGCAGTTGGCGTCGCCGAGGCACTGCACGCAGACGCCTCCGGGCGAGCAGATGAGCGTGGGCGGCGGACAGTTCGCCGAGGTCGTACAGCCGATGGGAGCGGCCTCGACCGGTGCGTCGGCGGCGTCGGCGGCGTCCGCGTCGCCCGCGGTGCCGTCGGTGGACCCGTCGGACGTGGCGTCGGTCGCGCCGTCGCGGTCCGCTGCGGCGTCGGACGAGCCGTCCGTGCTGGCGTCGGACGAGGAGTCGACCGAGGCATCGACGGAGGCTCCGCCGCCGCCGAGATCGCCGAACTGGGCGTCCGAACCGCCGCCACAGCCCACCCCGACGGCCGTGAGACCGACCACCAGCAACGCGACCAACCCTGCGTGAAGCCTCATGAATCCTCCCAAGCCGACGAGGTGCGCCCCGTGGAGACAAACCCCTGCCGTCATGGAATCGTACCCTCAGGGGCGGGCCTACAGGCAAGTGACCGGCTCGATTTCTCTGCGAGGCCCGCCGGAGGTAACATTCGCGACCGTGAAGGCTCCCCTGCTCGCTTGTGCCCTCCTGGTCGCCGGATGCCACGCGAGCGACGCCGATGCGCCGCCGACCGCGGCGACGCCACCCGTGCCGGTGAGCGCGCGCTTCGTCACCGACGCGCAGGGGCGCGCGCTGCTGCTGCGCGGCTCCAACGTGAGCGGTCGCGCGAAGTCCGACCCGCTGCGCTCGCCGGGCCTCACCGACGCGGACGTCGAGCGCATGTCGCGCCGCTACGGCTTCAACCTCGCGCGCTACCTCGTGCTGTGGGACGCGCTCGAGCCCACCGCGGGCGCGATCGACGCGGCGTACCTCGACCGCGTCGCGGCCGACGTGGCGCGCCTCGGAGCCGCGGGCGTCTACGTCGTGTTCGACATGCACCAGGACGTGTACGCGACGAAGTTCTGCTGCGACGGCGCGCCACCGTGGGCCATCCGCGACGACGGCTTGCCGTTCAAGCTCCAGCAGCTCTGGGCCGCGAACTACCTGCAGCCCGCCGTCGAGCGCGCGTTCGACAACTTCTGGGACGCGGCGGGCAAGGACGCCGACTTGCAGCAGCACTACGCGGCGGCGTGGAAGGCGATCGCGATGCGCTTCGCGGGCGATCCGCACGTCGTCGGCTACGACGTCATCAACGAGCCGTCGCCGGGGTCGGACTTCGACGTGGTCGAGGCGCTCACGCGCACGAGCCCCGAGGGGGGCGGGAAATCGCGCTCGTTCGACGAGACGAAGCTCGGGCCGTTCTACCAGCGCGTCATCGACGCCATCCGCGAGGTCGACCGCGACCGGTGGGTGTTCGTCGAGCCGCGCTACGGCGCGCCCGCCAACGGCTCGCCCACCTACCTGCCGGTGCTGCGCGACCCGCGCGAGGGGGCCGCGCGCGTCGTGCTCGCGCCGCACCTCTACTCGGCGATGGCCGAGGCCTCGGGGAAATACCTGCCCGGCGACGCGACCGTCGCGACCTGGGAGCGCGAGCGCACGGCCGAGGCCGCGCGCCAGGGCGGGCCGCTGTTGCTCGGCGAGTACTGGGCGTTCGCGTGGAGCGCGCCGGGCGCGACGCCGTTCGTCGAGGGGCTGCTCGCGATGGCCGACCGCATGATGATCGGCTGGGCCTACTGGGCGTGGGACGCAGGCGACGCGTCGGGCTCGTCGCTCTGGAGCCCGAGCGGCGAGGACAACCCGGCGGTCGACACCGTCGTGCGCCCCTACGCGCGCGCGATCGCGGGCGAGCCCGTGTCGATGGCGTACGACGCGGCGACCCGCACGCTCGACGTCGTGTACGAGCGGCGCGACGCGGTGAGCGGGCCGACCGAGGTGTGGATCCCGGCGGCGCGCGTCTACCCCGGCGGCTTCGAGGTGACGCTCGACGACCCGAAGGGCACCTGGAGCACGACGTTCGACGCGGCCACAGGCCTCGCGCGCGTCGAGGCCGACGCGGCGACGACGAGCCACCACCTGCGCGTCGCGCCGAGGCCCTGAGCGGGCGCGCGCGTCAGCCCGCGTCGGGGGTCGGCATGGGGCCGGCGTCGAGCGGAGGAGGAGGGCCTCCTCCGTCACGCGGCGCGCGGCACATGCCCACGCCCGGGAGCAGCGGCGTCTGGAGGCACCTCTCGCCCGGCGCGCACTCGGCGTCGCTCGCGCAGACCTGAGCCGAGCCACCGCCGCCGCACGAGGCCGCGCACGCGGCGCTCGCGCCGAACCCGCCGCCGCCTCCGCCGCCGGTGTAGGTCGCGCAGCAGACCTGACCCGCCGAGCAGTTGGCGGCGCTCGTGCAGCCGACCGCGACGGTGCCGCCCGGACACTTGCCCTTCGCCCCGCACGCAGCGGTGGCGCCCCCGCCGCCGAATCCGAGGCAGCACTCCTCGGCGACCGGATCGCAGGTCACGTTCGTGCCGCACGTGATGGGCGCAGGAGGCTTCGCGCCAGCGTCGCTCGTCGGGACGCCCGCGTCGTTGGACGAGATGCCGGTGTCGACGGTCGAGCCGTCGGCGCCGGGCGTGCCCGAGCCGGCGTCCGGATCCGAGGCGTCGGCCTCCGTCTTGCCGCCACAGCCCACGAGCGCGACGAGGAGAATGACGCCCAGCGGGCGAACGACGAGGTGCATGCGTGGTCTCCGGGTGCGCGGCGAGGCGGCGCGTGGGTCAGTGCGTGATGGTGGCGCAGCCGAGCAGGATGTCGATCTCGGCGTCGTTGCCTGCCTGCTGGCTGGCGGTCTTGATCGTCGTGCACATCGGGTCGCAGATCTCGATGCGCTGCGGGTGCGCGGCGTCGTCGTAGTACCAGGAGGGCGTCGCCGGATCGCAGCTCGCCGCGTCGGCGACCTTGACGAGATCGGTCGTCTGGCCGCCCGAGAGGTACTGCACGTTGACGCGGTTGTAGTCGAGCGTGCCCGCCTCGGGCGTCGGGATGAGGTACTCGCAGGTGAGCGCCTGGCCGCGGATGCTGTTGAGCGCGGTGATGAACTTGCTCGGGTCGCTCGCGTCGAACGACGTGCCCGAGCCGCCGGCCGAGGCCCACGCGTCGAGCCACGAGGTCGTCGCGCCCTGCATGCCGATGACGTAGGTGCGCACCGAGGGGGCGCCCTGGAAGCCCGCCTGCGCGACGCCGGCGATGCTGCCCAGGTCCTCGGGCGGGCACTCGGTCGGGTCGCCGTCGGTCGCGAACACGACCGCGACGGTGTGATCGGCGTGCGCCACCTTCCAGTTCTTCGCGTACTGGATGGCGCCCGAGAGCGCGGGGAAGGTCGGCGTGCTCGTGATCGGTTGGTGCTGCCCGAGGTGCTGGATGATCGTGGCGGCGTTGCCCGGCAGCGGCGCGATGGGGACCTCGGCCTGCGCGTAGTCGCCGATGTTGCACGAGTCCTCGGTGCCGCCGAGGAAGCCGCCCGTCGTGATCTCGATGGGGAAGAACTGGATGCCGACGCCGATGCCGTCGGCGGCGGGGTCGCTGACGAACGCGGTGATGCCGCTGACGACCGCCTGCCACTTCGCGCCCTGCATCGACCCGGACTGATCGACCATCATGAAGAGGTCGAGCGGGGTGAGCTGCCCCTTGGTGGCCTGCGCGGCGCACGCGCTCGCGTCGGTGAGGCCGCCGCCGCTGCCGCCCCCGCCAGCGTCGAAGAGGAGCCCGCCGGCGCCGCCCGTGCCGTCACCCCCGGTGCCGCCGGCGCCGCCGCCGTTGTAGCCCCCGCCCCCCTTGCCCTTGGCGACCGACGAGCCTTCGCCCGCGCCGCTGCAGGCGACGAGCGAGAGCGCCGCGAGAGCGGCGAGCGACCACGGGAGCGGCAGAAGTCGGAGAGATCGGAGCATGCTGCCTCGCGCGAGGGTGTTGCCGGGGATGGGGAGCCGAGCTCGCGGCGCAACCGCCGCGAACCTCCATGATCGCACGGAGAATGACCCTGGTGCAAGGCGCGGGCCCGGGGCGCCACGCGGCGCGCGGGCGCTGTCAGAAGGACTTGTACGAGGCGACCGCGACGCCGAGCACGCCGACCGCGACGCCGAGCGCGAACGCGACGGCGAACGCGCGCTGCGCGAGCCTCGCCACGACGAGCCGCGTGTCGCCCGGCTCGCACCAGGGGACGGCCAGGTGCGCGACGCAGCCGACCAGCGCGAACGCGACCACGCCGACCGCGAGGTGCTCCTTGCGCTCGAACATCCACCCGAGCCGCGGCGCCTCGAGGAACAGGTGCTGCTTCAGGCGCGCGCGGTACTCGGGGTAGACCCACGCGCCGAGCGACGCCGCGACCGCGACCAGGCCGGTGGTGAGCCCGACCGCGAGCGGCGCGCGGCGGCGCGGGTTGCGCAGCAGCAGCGCGGGGTGCAGCAGGCCCGCGACCGCGAGCCACGCGAGGTGACCGTGGAGGCGCTCGAGCACGCGCAGGACGACGAGCGTGCTCATGGCAGCAGCGCCGCCTGAAAGGCGAGCAGCGCGCCGACCGGCACGACGAGCGCGCAGAGGAGCCGGAGCGTGCGCGCGGGGTCGCGGCGCGCGAGCGCGTAGGCGGGCAGCGCGAGCATGCCCGCGACGTAGGCGCCGACGCCGAGGCGCCAGAACATGGCGATGCGCGCCGACCAGATGATGGTGGCGGGGTCGGGCTCGCTCTTGAAGAGGACGTCGTAGCCGCGCAGCGCCGCGTAGGTGGCGGGCACCGAGAGCAGCGCCGCTGCCAGCGCAGCCGCGACGGCCAACCGGCGCGAACCGGGCCGCGCGAGGGGTTCGTCTCCGAGGGGCATGCGCGCGACCATCAGATGGTGCCGCACAGCGTGAGCATGGCGGTCGCGCCGATGGCGTTCGCGGTGGCGAGCCCCATCGTCGCGGGGCCCGCGGTCAGCGCGCCGAAGAGCTGCCCCTTGCCGACGACGACCTGCGGCCCGCCGGCGAAGTCCCACGAGGCGCCGCTCGGCAGGCGCTTCGTGCCCGCGAGGCGGTAGCGCCCCTGGCCGTCGAGGCCGATGCGCACGAACGAGGCGACGTCGTAGCCGACGCGCGCGCGCACCTCGGTGTCGACCTCCCCCTCGTCGGTGAGGCCGACGCCCGTGATCGCGTTGAGGTCGAGGTGCAGCCCGTCGCCGACGTACGACGCGAGCAGGCCGGCCTCGGCCTCGCTCTCGAGCTCGCCGCCCGGGGCGACGCCGAAGCCGTCGACTTTGTACTTGCCGAGCGCGCCGAGCGAGAAGCCCTCGCCCGGCGTGCCGACGAGGCGCACGATGGCCGCCGCCGACGGCGCGAAGTGCCCCTCGCGGTACACGTCGCGCGGCGCGTCGACGACGAGCGTGACGCGGTCGGAGAGCGCCGCCCACGCGAGCACGCCGCCGCCGAGCAGGGCGCTCTGCCGGGGCCCCGCGAGGCCGAGGCCGTAGGCCTGCGCGCCGACCGAGCCGGCGGGGGCGCCGAACGCGGTGTACGCCCAGGCGACCGTCGGAGCCTCCACCTTGGCGTCGTGAGCCGCGTCGGGCGCGCGCGCGCCCGAGGTCGAGATCTCCTGCGCGGAGGCAGGCAGCGCGACGAGCGCGCACGCAGCGGCGGCCGCGGCGGAGGAGCGCGCGCGGCGGGCGAAACGGTGAAGCATGGCGGCGAATGCTAGCACCGCGGCCTCGCGCGCGAGCGCGCCGCACGCAGCCCGCGCGGCGGCGCGCATCTGTCGTGGTCGCAGCCTCGGTGGTACAAGAGCCGGATGCCGATTCGCCCCGGGGCGCTTCTCGCTGTCGCGGCGCTCGCCTCGACCACCGTGGCGCGCGCGGACGACGCGCCGCCCGAGCCGCCCGCGCGCAAGCTCACCTGGCACGCGGGCGCCGAGAGCGCGACGCCCCCCTCCGACGCGCCCGCGCCGAGGCAGTTCCAGCAGGAGCGCCCCTTCGTCCACCTGATGGACCCGACCACGCCCGCAGCCGGGCAGGTCGGCGTCGAGTACGAGGTCGGCGCAGCGAGTGGCGGCGCGAACCGCTCGCTTCCGACCTCGGTGGTCGCGCCGGGCGTCGCGCACGGCTTCGGCGCGTCGGTGGGCGCCACCGACCGCGTCGCGCCCTTCTTCCTGATGCGCTCGCTGCAAGCGCCCGGCGAGGCATCGACGGGCCCCTGGTCGGGCGTCGCCGGCGTGCGCTGGGCCGTCGTGCCGGCCACCGCGGCGGGCTTCCGCCTCACGCTCGCCGGCGCAGCGATGCGCGATTTCGCAGCCGGCGCGGGGGTGTTCGCGCGCGCCGCGGCCAGCTGGGATCTGGGGCGCGTGCGCCTCGCGGCCAACGTGCACGGCGAGCGCGTGTTCCAGAGCGCGCGCGACGGGGTCGACGTGCTCGTCATGGGAGGCGTCTCGTACCGCACGCTCGACGTGCTGCGCGTGGGCGTCGAGTGGGTCGGCCAGGACGTCGAGGAGTCGCTCGCGTCGGGCGCCGAAGGAGGCGCGCGCCACTACGCCGGCCCGACCCTCGCGCTCGACCTGTGGCAAGGCCGCGCTCAGCTCGTCGGGGGCCCCGCGTTCGGCCTCACGCAGCAGACGCCCGGCCTGCTCGGCAAGCTCGCGCTCGTCGCGAGCTTCTGAGCTCTGGCGCGCGTGAAGCGGCTCGGCTTCGCGCTCGCGTGCGTCGCGCTCGCTCGCTCCGCCGCCGCCGATCCGCTGCCGCCCCCCTTCGCCTCTCCCGAGCCCGCACCGGGCGACGGCGACGACTCGCCGCACGAGCACGACGCCGCGCCCGCGACGGTCGAGATCCACCACGACCGCCCCGACGCCGACACGGCCTCGCGCCTCACGCTCGGTCGCCGCGAGCTCGAGCTTCGCCCGCGCGCGCGCCCGGCCGACCTCGTCGAGGCGGTGCCCGGCCTGTTCGCCGTGCAGCACGCGGGTGGCGGCAAGGCCAACCAGTATTTTCTTCGCGGCTTCGACGCCGACCACGGCACCGACGTCGCGTTCCTCGTCGACGGCGTGCCGGTCAACCTGCCGAGCCACGCGCACGGCCAGGGCTTCGCCGACTTGCACTTCCTCATCCCCGAGCTCGTCGTCGGGCTCGACGCGACCAAGGGGACGTTCGACGCGCGCCACGGCGATTTCGCGACGGCGGGCACGGTCGAGCTGCACCTCGCCGAGCGCTTCGAGGAGAGCCTCGCGCAGGCCTCGGTCGGCCAGTACGGCGTGCGCCGCGCGCTCGTCGTCGCGTCGCCCGACCTCGGCGACGCGTGGCGCGCTGTGGTCGCGGCCGAGGGGTTCCGCGACGACGGCCCCTTCGCCAACGCCGAGCGCCTCGAGCGCTACAACGTCTTCGCGCGCGCCACGCGCGACGTGGGCGACGCGGGCAAGGTCTCGATGACGTGGATGTCGTACGGCTCCACGTGGAACGGCTCGGGGCAGCTCCCCGCGCGCGCCGTGTGCGGCGATGGGGAGGCGGGCAACCCCGCTCCGGCCACCTACGGCCAGAGCTGCATCGATCGCTTCGGCCACGTCGATCCGAGCGAGGGGGGCGCGACGCAGCGCCACCAGGTGTCGCTCGCGTACGACGCGCACAGCGAGCGCGCCGATCTGCACGCTCTCGTCTACGCGCTGCAGCACCGCTTCACGCTCTACTCCAACTTCACCTTCAACGCCGACGACCCGGCGCGCGGCGACGAGATCGAGCAGGTGGACGACCGCACCGTGCTCGGCGGCGATTTTCGCGTGCGCCGGCACTGGCACTGGGGCGACGCGAAGCTCACCTCGACGCTCGGCGCGCAGGTGCGCAGCGACGCCATCGACGGCGCGCTCTGGCACGACCGCCTGCGCCAGCGCCTCGAGGCGCGCAACGCGGCGCACGTCGGCGAGTCGAGCCTCGCCGCGTACGCCGAGGGGGACGCGCGCCTGACGCGCTTCGTGCGCCTCGTCGCGGGCGTGCGCGCGCAGCGCATGGACGTGAGCGTCGACGATCGCCTGGGCTCCGGCGGCGGCGTGCACGGCGCGTCGAAGGTGCTGCCCAAGGCGAGCCTGGTGGTCTCGCCCGTCGCTTGGCTCGACCTCTTCGCCAGCGCGGGGCGCGGCTTTCACTCGAACGACGCGCGCGCCGCGGTGCTCGCGACCGCCGCCGCTCCGCTGCTCACCGCCGCCACGTCGTACGAGGCAGGCGTGCGCGCCGCGCCCGTCTCGGGGCTCACGGCGTCTGCGGCGGCGTTCCGCATCGACCTCGACTCCGAGCTCGTCTGGAGCGGCGACACGGGCACGACCTCGGCGGTCGGCGCGACGCGGCGCGAGGGGGTCGAGCTCGACGTGCGCTACCGCCTCGCGAGCTGGCTGTTCGCCGACGCCGACGCGACCTTCACGCGCGCGCGCTACCGCGAGAACGCGGGCAACGGCGAGGCGGTCGCGCTCGCCCCCACGCGCACGCTCTCGGCAGGCGTCGGCGCGCGCCCCACGGTCGGCGCCTTCACGCCGTTCGGCGCGGTGCGCGTGAAGTCGATCGGCGAGCGGCCCGCGGTCGAGGACGGCTCGCTCACCGCGCAGGGCTTCACCGTCGTGGACGCGAACGTCGGGGTGCGATGGAAGGACGTCGAGGGCGCGCTCGACGTGCAGAACGTGCTCGATGCGCGCTGGCGCGAGGTGCAGTTCGCGAGCGACACCCGCCTGCCCTACGAGCCCGCCGCCGTGCGCGGCATCACCTTCTCGCCCGGCTGGCCCCGCACCGTCACCGCGCGCGCGACGTTCTACTTCCGCTGATCGACGCGCGACGCTCTGCTTTCGCTGACCGGCGGGCGGGTCAGAGGCCGTCGGTCGGCTGGCGCAGCACGACCGCCTTGCCCTCGAGCCGCTTCGAGACCCAGACGCGGTTGGCCGCGTCGACGATGACCGCGCCGCAGTCGTCGATCGACTCGACCAGCGCGAGCCCCTTGTCGGGGCCGAGGATGAAGACCGCGTCGTCGACCGCGTCGGCGGTGAGCGCGTCCTTCGCCCAGATCGTCACCGAGCGCGACGCGGTGGCGGGGTAGCCCGTGTGCGGATCGATGATGTGGTGGTAGCGGCGACCGCCGACGACGTACGAGCGCTCGTAGTCGCCCGCGGTCGAGAACGCGTGATCGCCGACGGGCAGCGACGCGAAGTACTCCCCCTCGGCGCCGCGCGGATCGCGGATGCCCACGCTCCACGGCACCCCCGGCGCCTTCTCGCCGTGCGTGTAGAGGTCGCCCCCCGCCTGCACGGCGAAGTCGGTCAGCCCGCGCTCGAGCAGCACGGCGGCGGCGCGATCGACGCCGTAGCCCTTCGCGATGCCGCCGAGCCCGACGCGCATTCCGCGAGCCTCGAGCTTCACGCTGCGGCTCGCGCCGTCCATGCGGAGCTTCGTCCAGTCCACGAGCGCGCGCGCCCGCGCCACCTCGCGCGCCGGGGGGGGGTGCGGGTCGCGATCCTGATCGAACCTCCAGACGCCGTGCATCGCCTCGAACGTCACGTCGAACGCGCCCCCCGACGCGCGGCTCGCCCAGAGGCTCGCCTCGAGCACGCGCCAGGTGTCGGGCGAGACGACCACGGCCGAGCGGCCCGCCGCGGCGTTGAGCCTCGAGATCTCGCTGTCGTCGCGCCAGGTCGTCATGAGCGACTCGACGCGCCGCAGCTCGGCCATCGCCGCCGCGAACGCGGCCTCGGCGCGCGCGTCGTCCACCTCGGCGGGCACCGCCGCGGTCAGCGTCACGCGCGTCCCCATCGCGCGGTCCTCGTGGCTCCGTCGCCGGGGAGCCGCCTTCGTCGCCGTCGTCGCCGCCTCGGCGCTCGCGTCGGCGCGGGGCTCCGCCTGCGGCGTCGCCACCCCCGTCGGCGACGAGCGACCGCACGCGGCGACGAGCAGGACCGCCGCGAGCGCACGCGCGCCGCCGAGCGCTCGGTCAGCGCGGGGCGAGCAGCGCGGCGATCGCACGATCGATCTCCCTCTCGTCGCCGGGCTCGAACCCCACCTGCACGTGGCGAATGACGCCGGACTCGTCGACGACGAAGGCGGCGGGCATCCCCCCGGGGTGGTAGGCCGTCGCGACGGCGTGCTCGGCGTCCCACGCGAGCGCGAAGCGCGCGCCGGTGCGCCGGGCGAACGACGCGATGGCGCTCGGGTCGTCGTCCTCGCAGAGCGCGGCGACGCGCAGCCTGTCGCCGTAGCGCTCGGCGAGTGCCTGGTAGTGCGGCATCGAGCGCTCGCAGGCCTCGCACCAGGTCGCCCAGAAATCGACCAGCGAGACGACGCCGGGCGTGCCGGGCACGCGCACCCGCCCCTCGGCACCTTGCACCGGGAGATCGAACGTCGGCGCTTGGCTCCCCACCGCGGCGCCCTTCGCCTCGGGGCTCCCCACCTCCGCGTGCGTCGGCCCGAGGCCCTCCACCTCCGCATGCATCGGCCCGAGGCTGCGCGCGCCGCACCCGCCGAGCCATGCAGAGACGCCCACCAGGCCAATGGCCCACCGAGCAACCGCCGGGGCCCCCGGTCGCGACACGCCTCGCGCCATCCGTGTCATTTCCCACGAATTGTGAGGCGCGGCAACCTCGGGAGGGCGCAGACTGCGCACGTCGTTCGCGGCGACACGGCGCTCCACGCGGCCACCGCCGACGCCCCGAGCGCGCTCTCCCAGCCCATGGCTCGTCGCCTCTCGCCCTTCACCTGCGTCGCGCTCGCCGCGCTCGCCGCGTGCGCGTCGTGCACGTCGAGCGACGCAGGCGGCGACGGCGCAGCGAGCGTCGACGCGGCGCCGCCGTGCGCGCTCGCGATCGAGCTTGGCCCCCCCGGGCCGGAGGCGTTCACCCC
>CAITLX010000898.1 GCA_903893335.1 uncultured delta proteobacterium
CGCGCGCCGCCGCCGAGCAGAAGGCTCGCGTGCAGGCCCTCGCCGACCGCCGCGACGAGCTGCGCCGCGACCTCGAGCGCGCGCGCGAGCGCCGCGCCGACGCCGGTGCAGGCTCCGAGGACGAGAGCCTCTTGCGCCGACGCGAGCGCGAGCGCGAGCGGGCCGAGGCCGAGCTCGACCGCGAGCAGAGCGCCCAGCGCCGCCTCGAGCGCCTCGACCGCGAGCTCGAGCAGGCCGCCGACGACCTCGCGCGCGAGCTCGGCGTGTCGGCCGACGACCTCGATCGCGGCGCCGAGGACCTCAACCGCATGGCGCGCGAGCAGCTGAGCGCCGAGCAGAAGGAGCAGCTTCGCCAGCGCATCGACGATCTGCGCGAGCAGCTTCGCCAGCAAGGGGGCGACGCGGCCGAGAAGCGCGCCCAGATGCGGCGGTTCCTCGAGCGGGCGCGCGGCGACTCGGGGCGAGGCGCGGGGGGGCGCAAGGCGCAGCGCAAGGAGTGTCCGCCGGGCGACGCGAGCTGCAAGTCCGACGACGGCTCGGCGCAGGGGGGGCAGGGGGCCGACGGCGGCGCGGGGGGCGAGTCGTTCGAGCTCGGCCCCGACGGCGAGCCGGTGCTCGTGCTGCGGCGCGGCGGGTCGTCGAGCGCCGGCTCGGGCTCGGGCGCAGGCGCCTCGGCCGCGCGGGGCCAGAGCGGAGGCGACGGAGACGGCGCGGGGCGCGGGGCCGAGCCGGGCACCGGCCACGACCCGAGCCTCGCGGGTCGCCAGGGCACGTCGGGCCCGAGCGCGCAGGCCGACGTCCAGGCGGTCGCGGCCGACACCGGGCGCGGCGCGACGCGCAGCGAGGTCATCCACGGCGCGGCCGAGCGCGGCTTCCGCGGCGGCGCCTACGCGCGCGTCTTCACCGAGTACCACGCCGTCGCCGAGCAGCGGCTGCACGGCGACGAGATCCCCCCGGGCACGCGCGCCTACGTCAGGCGCTACTTCGATCTGATCCGGCCACGCGAATAGGAAGGCGATCTTCATGGCGAGCGAAGCGGACAAGCAGGCGGCGCAGGAGCGCGTGGCGGACTTCCGGGCGAAGATCGCCGCGCTCAAGGCGGAGATCGGCAAGGTCGTCGTCGGGCAGACCGACGTCGTCGACGGCGTGCTCGCCGCCATGCTCGCGGGCTCGCACGCGCTGCTCGAGGGGGTGCCCGGGCTCGGCAAGACGGTGCTCATCAAGACGCTCGCCGAGGCGCTCGCGCTCAGCTTCTCGCGCCTGCAGTTCACGCCCGATCTGATGCCCGCCGACATCCTCGGCACGACGGTGGTCGACGACGAGGCGCGCGGCGGCCGCTCGTTCGAGTTCCGCAAGGGGCCCATCTTCGCCAACGTCGTGCTCGCCGACGAGATCAACCGCGCGACGCCCAAGACGCAGAGCGCGCTGCTCGAGGCGATGCAGGAGCACCGCGTCACCATCGCCAAGCAGACGTACGTGCTCGACGAGCCCTTCTTCGTGCTCGCCACGCAGAACCCGCTCGAGATGGAGGGCACCTACCCGCTGCCCGAGGCGCAGCTCGACCGCTTCTTCGTCAAGCTCCTGGTCACGTTCCCCGCGCACGACGAGCTTCACGCCATCCTCGAGCGCACGACGGGCGAGGCCGCGGCGCCGGTGCGCCCCGTG
Source organism: uncultured delta proteobacterium (assembly GCA_903893335.1). Lineage (GTDB taxonomy): Bacteria > Myxococcota_A > Polyangia > Polyangiales > Polyangiaceae > CAITLX01. Next base: position 1,666 of record CAITLX010000898.1, read on the forward strand.
CTCGGCCGCGACGACGTGCTCGCGATGCAGCGCCTGGTGCGCGAGGTGCCCGTCGCGCGCCACGTGCAGGACTTCGCCATCCGCGTGCTCGAGGCCACGCACCCGACGCACCCCGGCGCGCCCGAGCGCGTGCGTCGCTTCGTGCGCTTCGGCGCGTCTCCGCGCGGCGCGCAGGCCATGCTGCTCGCGGCGAAGATCCGCGCCCTCTTCGAGGGGCGCTTCGCGGCGTCCATCGACGACGTGCGCGTCGCCGCGCGTCCGGCGCTGCGCCACCGCGTGCTGCTCAACTTCGAGGGAGAGGCCGAGGGGGTGCGCACCGACGACGTGCTCGACGACGTGCTGCGCGCGGTGCCGGAGCAGGCGTGAGCCTGCTCGACCGCATCCTCGGTCGGCGCGCGGCGCCCGCGCCTGCGGGGGCGAGCGACGATCTCTTCGACCCCGCGCTGCAGCGCAAGCTCGAGACGCTCGCGCTCGTCAGCCGCCGCGTGTTCGCGGGGCGCATGCGCGCCGAGCGGAGGACCAAGAAGAGCGGCTCGGGCATCGAGTTCGCCGACCACCGCGCGTACGTGCCGGGCGACGACATCCGCGCCCTCGACTGGGGCGTGTACCAGCGCTTCGGGCGGCTGCTCGTGCGCCTGTACGAGGAGGAGGAGGACCTCGGCATCTACCTCGTCGTCGACGCCTCCGCGTCGATGGGCTTCGGCGACGGGCAGAAGCTGCGCCACGCGCGGCGCCTGGCCGCGGCGCTCGCGTACATCGGCCTGGCGAACCTCGACCGCGTGACGGTCGTGGCCGTGGGCGACCGCGTGGTGCGCACGATGCCGACCACGCGCGGCAAGGGGCGCATCTTCCGCGTGCTCCACTTCCTGCAAGGGCTCGAGCCCTCCGGCGCGACCGACCTCGGCGAGGCGATGAAGAGCTTCGTCGCGCAGCACCCGCGCCGCGGCCTGGTCGTCTTGCTCAGCGATCTGTTCGACCCGGCCGGCTTCGAGCGCGGCATCAACGCGCTGCGCTACGCGAAGTTCGAGCCCTACGTGCTGCACGTCACCGACGCGCGCGACGGCCGCCCCGAGCTTCGCGGCGACGTGCGCCTCATCGACTGCGAGACGGGCGAGGCGCGCGACGTCACCGCGACCTCGGCGCTGCTCGACCGCTACCACGCCGCCTACCACGCGTACGTCGACGACGTCCGCCGCTTCTGCGTCGAGCACCAGGTGCCCCACTTCGTCGCCGACGTCTCGGTGCCGTTCGACGACATCGTGCTGCGCGTCTTGCGCCAGAGCGGCTTCGTCAGCTGACGCGCGGAGCCCTCCTCGTCCCCCATGTTCCTCCACGGCCTCCCGCTCGGCACCCTCGCCGCCGTCGGCGCGGCTGCGGCTGGCGCCATCGCGCTGCTGTACGTGCTCGAGCTGCGCAGGCGCAGCGCGCTCGTGCCCTTCGCGCGCATCTGGGAGCGCGTGCTCGCCACGCGCGACGCGACGCGCCTCTTCTCGCGGCTGCGGCGGCTGCTCTCGCTGCTCGTGCAGCTCGCCCTGCTCGCGCTGCTCGTCGTCGCGCTCGGCGACCCGCGCTCGCAGCCCAAGGGGGCGCCGTCCGAGGGGCGCCACCTCGTGGTGCTCGTCGACGCGAGCGCGTCGATGCAGGCCATCGACGTGGCCACGCCCGCCGCGCCTGCGCGCACGCGCCTCGACGACGCGCGGGACGCGGTGCGCGCACTGGCCCGCGGGCTCGGGCCCGACGACGCGGCGATGGTCGTGCAGATGGACGCGACCGTCACGCCGCTCACCCCGTTCACCGCCGAGGTGGCCGAGCTCGAGCGCGCCACGGCGAGCGTGCGCGCGACCGACGCGCGCGCCGATCTGCCGCGCGCGCTGCGCTTCGCGCTCGACGCGCTGCGCGGGCTCTCGTCTCCCGAGGTCGTCGTCGTCTCCGACGGAGCGCTCGGCGAGCCGCGCGACGCGTTCGGCGAGGTGCACCTCGGCGAGGTGCGCGCGAGCTTCGTCCCCGTCGGCGCGCGCGGTCGCAACGTCGCCATCACCGCCTTCTCGGCGCGACGCTACCCGCTGCACCCCGACCGCCACGAGGTGCTCGTCGAGCTGACGAGCCGCTCCGAGCGCGCCGAGGACGTCGAGCTCGAGCTCGTCGGCGACGGGCAGATCATCGACGTCGCCCGGCTGCGGCTGGAGCCCGGCGCGACCTTGCCGCGGGTGTACGCCGACCTCTCGGGGGCGCGGCGCACGCTCGAGGCGCGCCTCTCGCTGGCCGGTGGCGAGCGCGACGATCTGCCGGCCGACGACCGCGCGTACGCGCGCCTGCCCGAGCCTCGGCGCGTGCGCGTGCTCGCCGTCGGCGGGCCGAACACGTACCTCGAGGCGGCGTTGCTGCTCGGCTCGTGGATCGACGTCACCTACCTCGACCCGAAGCAGTGGCCCCCCGCCGCAGGCGCGAGGTTCGACGTCACCGTCTTCGACGGCGTGACGCCCGACGGCCCGGTGCCGTCTCCCGCGGCGCTCTACCTCGATCCGCGCGGCCCCTCGGCGCCGGTAGGCGTCGACGAGGCCGAGCTCCGGAAGGTCGGCTTCGACACGCTCGATCGCAAGAGCCCGCTGTTGCGCTGGACCTCGCTCGACGACGTCTTCGTCGGGCGGGCGCACCGCCTCGTGCCGCGCGCGGGCGACCACGTCGTCGGCGCGAGCGACCAGGGCGCGCTGCTCGTCGAGGGGCGTCGCGAGGGGCTGCGCTTCGTCGCGCTCGGCTTCGACCCGAGGGCGAGCGATCTGGTGCTGCGCACCGCGTGGCCGGTGTTCGTGCTCGACGTGCTGCGCGAGCTGTCGGCCGACGACGCGAGCTACCTCGCGAGCTTCCGCACCGGCGAGGTGTGGAGCGTGCCGCTCCCGGCGGGCGCGGGGGCGGACGTCACCTCGGCGAGGTTGCGCGCGGCCTCGGGGGCCGAGCGCCCCGTGCCGGTGCGCGACGGGCGCGCGGTGCTGCTCGGCGTGGACGCGGGCTTCTTCTCGATCGTCGCGGGTGATGCCGAGGCCCCGTTCGCCGCCAACCTCGCCGACCCCGACGAGAGCGCCATCGCGCCGCGCCGCGAGCTCGTCGTGGACGGCAAGCCCTGCGCCGCGCTCGCGCCGCCGAAGCGCGCGCCGCGCGCGACGCCCTGGGTGTGGCTGCTCGTCGCGGCGCTCGTGCTCTCGACGCTCGAGTGGGCGACCTACCACCGGCGGGTGACGGTGTGAGGGGGCGCGCGCGCTCGCTCGGCCTCGCGCTGCTCCTGCTGGCGCTCGCGGCGGCGTCGGCCTGGGCGTACCGGCGCTTCGCCTGGAGCGCGCCCGCCGAGGGGCTCGTCTGGAGCCGCGGCGGCACGACGTGGGCGCTGCGCACGCCCCGCGCGCTCGCCGCGCTGCTCGTCGTGCCCTGGCTCGTCGGCTTCCTCGCGCGCTCGCTGGCCGATCTGCCGCGCGCCCAGCGCGCGCTCGCGCTGCTGGCGCGCGTGGCGTTCGTCGCCGCGCTCGGGCTCGCGCTCGGCGGCGTCGCGC
>CAITLX010000899.1 GCA_903893335.1 uncultured delta proteobacterium
ACGGCGTTCAGAACCTCGACACCTCAGAGCACGAGACCTACAGCGAGGAGGAGCCGAACGCGCTGCGTCCGGACGAGGTTGGCGCCTTCTGCGCCAAGCTCAAGGAGCTGCACCCAGAGCACTACGCGATGGTCCACCTGGGCCTCATCACCGGCCTGCGACCTTCATCGCTCCGTCCCCTTCGCAGACGAGGCCCCGAGACCGACGTGCTCTGGGATGAGAGGCGCCTCTTGGTGAGGCGCTCGCACTCGGTGGGTGACGAGGTGATGAGGACCACGAAGCAGAAGCGTCGCTACTCGATCGCGCTGCCGACCGAGGCGATGGAGGTGCTGGCCTGGCACGTGAAGACGCAGCTCAGGACGCCCGAGCAGCAGGACTCCAACCTGCTGTTTCCGGCGGTCACGGGCGGCTTCCGCTCACCGAGCGTCCTCAACAAGCCCCTTGCGGAGGTCGCCCGGGAGCTGAACCTCGGCAAGGCCATCACGCAACGCGCGCTGCGCAGGACGTTCAACGACCTCGCGAGGGCCGCCGAGACGAAGGACATCGTCACGCGCTCGATCAGCGGGCACCTCACCGAGCGGATGCAGCAGCACGACTCGACGGTGAGCGGCGACGAGCAGCGCGACGGCATCGCCCGCGTCATCCAGCTCGTCGGCCGGCGTGCCGAGCAGGCCGACGGCAAGCGGGCGGAGGAGAAGTGAACGAGGGGCCGGCAGGTGCCGGCCCTTCGTCTAGCCCCCCCAAAGGAAGGCTCCAAGTGGGGAGGGTGGTGGGGAGGGTACCCCTCCAAGTGGGGAGGGTCGGCCCCCGGCGCGAAAGAGCCGGCGGACCCTTTCGGAGCCAACCGGCTGTTTTGCTTTGGCTTTTTCAGCCGGTCGTTGGAGCGGGAGACGGGATTTGAACCCGCGACGTCCACCTTGGCAAGGTGGCACTCTACCGCTGAGTTACTCCCGCAACGGCGGCGACTCGTGTAGCTTCGCCCGCTGCGACTGTCAAGCGCGTGCGTGCCCGCCTCGGGGCGAAGATGGCCGCCCGCGCGGGTGCGACGCTACGCTGATCGACCCCGATGCCGCGCCTGCCCGTCGCCTCCCTCGGCCCGCACGCGCGCGCGGCGCTCGCCGGGGCCGGGTACGTCGGGGCGCTCGCGACCGCGGCGCTCTTGGCCGGAGCAGGCGACGACCGGGTGCAGGGGGTCCACGCCGAGGCGGTGCGCGCGCTGGTGCTGCGCTCGATGTCGGGCGAGGTCGGGCGGGCAGCGGCGTTCGCCGTCGCGCTCGGGGTGCTCGTGGGCGCCGCGCTCGGGGTCGTCGCCAGCCTGCTCGTCGAGCTGCGCGTGGCGCTCGGCGCGACGCCTCCCGCGCGCCGGGTCGCGCAGGCCACGGCGGTCGCGGCCCTGCTGCACGCGTGGAGCGTCGCGGACGACGTGGCCGCGCGTCCCGCCGTGCACGCCCCCTACCTCTACGCGCGCGGAGGCGCCGCGCGCTTCGCGCAGGTGCTCGCGACCGATCTGCTCGGACGAGGCGGGGTGACGCTGGTCGTCGTCGCGGC
>CAITLX010000900.1 GCA_903893335.1 uncultured delta proteobacterium
ACCTCACGATGGACGCGACGAGCGTGTACTGGACCGAGCAGGGCCCGGGGGCCAACGCGGGTGCCGTGAGGAAGCTGGCGAAGTAGGCGCGAGAGACGCCCGACCCGGCTCACGTCACCGCGGCATACGCCCCGGCCGCGGCGCCCGGCGGGAGCGACCCGGCGACGAGCATGTTGAACTGAAGCGCGATCGCGTTGTGCTTGCCGCCCGGCGTGAGCTGCCGCTCGACGAACGCGAGCGGGTAGAACGCGACGGCCCCGTCGGGCGGCACGATCGCCACGCCGCCGCCGTCGGGCGTGCGCACGAGCGCCCACTGCCAGCCGAGCGCGCGGTGCACCTGCTCGCCGAGGGCGCAGCCGAGCGCCATGACGGTGCGCTTCTTCTTCGGGCCGAGCTTGACCCTCCGCGCCTGCACCTCGGTCACGAAGCGGTGCATCGCCGACACCACCTCGTCGGGGCGCGCGGACGCGCTCAGGCCGAGCTGCTCGAGGCCGTTTCCGCTGAACGCGTCGATGTCCGATCGCAGGTCCGCCTCCATCGGCTCGTGGCGACGCGGTGCGCTCGCGTCGACCGAGGCCTCGGCGTACCGCGCCACGTCGTGCACCGGCCATTCACGCGCCGCGACGACGGGCACCGTGGCCGGATCGGGCAGCGGCGGCTGCTCGTGCTCGCGGCCGAGGATCCGGAGCCAGAGCCGCGGCGCCTCGGCGACGAGCGCGGCGTACTCGGGCGCCCACTCGGTGCCCGCGACGGCCTGCTCGGTCGTCGGGTGCGCGCCGTGATCGACGTACTTGGCATAGGCGTAGGCGAGCGATGGGAGGCGCGCGGCGACCGTGCGCGTCTCGTCGTAGCACTGCCCGTCGACCCAGATCGCGAACTGCCAGGCGCGCAGCGGGCTCCCGAGCACGCCTGCGGCCGTGTCGTCGAAGGCCTCGCCGTCGAGGCAGCGCGCGAGCGCGAGCGCGTAGTGCGGATTGGCGCACGCGAGCTTGCGATCGCCCGGGTCGCCCGCGGGCGTCCCCGGGGGCGGTCGCGCGGCCGACCACTGCGCCGCGATCCTCCAGAACGCGTCGGCGGTGGCGCGCGCGTCGTCGGCCGCCTCGATGGCGGGCGGAGTCCACGGGTACGCCGTCTCGGGCACCTGCGTGGGCATCCCCAGCACGGGCGAGGGAGCGAATGGGCTGAAGCGCAGCGGATACGGAGGATCGACGATGGCGAGCTGCCCTCGAGTGGCCGCCACGAGCGCCTCGGCGACGTCGCGTCGCAGCAGCGAGAGGCTCCCCGTCTCGACGAGGCGAATGGCCGTCGCTGCCGCCGCGCGACCCGGGCTCCACCCGAGGCGGGTCGTCGAGACCAGGTGCGCCGCGTGCGGGCTCTCTGGCAGCGACCACGTCGCGTCGCACGCGTCGCGATCCATGATCCACGTCTGTCGCGGATCGAGCATCACGAAGTCCGGGTCGAGCGGCTCACCGTCCTCGTACAGGTGCACGGGGCGCCAGTCGTCCATGGGCAGGCCGAGCGACGCGTACACGGGCTCGACGCGGCTCCTGCGCAGCACGATCCGCTCGAACGCGCCGAGCGACGCGATCGCGTGCTGCTTGCCACGCTTGCGCTGCGCGCCCTTGAAGCGCTTGTGGTCCGCCCGCAGCGGCGCCGCGCGGTCGTCGAGGGCGCGCAGCGCCGGCTGCAGCCGCCAGCGCAGATCGTCGACGCCTCCCCAGGGGAAGACCAGGTCGACCGGGATCTGCCCCGTCGACTGGGACATCGGCGCGACAGGGACGTGCTCGGCCGTGGGCCCGCGGGAGACGCTCATGCTCGACCTCTCGAAGGCGACGCTCTTCGCACGGCGCCGCCCGTCGGACAACGGCACGCTCACCGCCCCACGGCGTCGAGTGCGAGCCGCGAGGAAGCGCCAGCGAGGCAATGCACGCGCTCCGGCCGACCCGCGGCTGGCCCGAGCGGGTCACCGCACGCGGGAGTTGGCGCGAGAGCGCGCTCCCTGTCCCCTGTCCAAGTTGACCAGCGACGCGCGAGGACGTCGGCTCCTCCACACACGCCCGAAACCTGGCGGACGCACGCCGCGTGGTTGCCTCGCGGGTCGAGCGAGGGGGCGGCCCATGCAGAAGAACCTTCCATCGGTGACAGGCGGCGCCGTCGCGCGCCTCGGGCTCGTCGGCGACCTGCACGGCGCGTTCGACCCTGTCGACGCCGCGCTGCTCGACGCGCAAGGCTACGATCGCATCGTCTTCGTCGGCGACCTCGGGCCGGGCACGCTCGACGCCGACCGCAAGGTCGCGCGCGCGCTCGCGCGCCTGCGCACGCCCATCCTGGTGATGCCCGGCAACAACGACTGCGCGCACGCGCCCGTGCTCCGAGCCGAGCTCGGCCACCAGAGCGGTCTGGCGGCGCTGCTCCGCGACAGCGGCGCCACCCACCGCACGCCGCTGCTCGCGGCGTCGGCCGACGTCACCTGGTGCGGCTACGGCCGCCACCGCGTCGCGGTCGGCGCGGGCGCGGTCACGCTCGTGTCCGCGCGCCCCTACGCCATGGGCGGCGGCGACCTGTCGTTCCCCGACGACCTGCTCGCCCGCTACGGCATCGCGTCGATGGCGGCCTCGTGCGAGCGGCTGTGCGCGCTCGTCGACGCGGTCGACACGCCGTCGGTCGTGTTCCTCGGGCACAACGGGCCGACCGGGCTCGGCGCCGAGCGCGACGCGCTCTGGGGCAACGACTTCGCGTCCGAGGCGAGCGACCACGGCGACCCGGACCTGCGCGCCGCGATCGAGCGCGCCCGGGCTCGGGGCCTCCGCGTGCTCGGCGTCATCGCGGGGCACATGCACCACCGGCTGCGCGGCGGTGGCGCGCGGCGGTGGCTCGAGCGGCGCGACGACGCGCTCTTCGTCAATCCGGCGTGCGTGCCGCGGGTCGTCTCGCACGCGCGGGGCGTGCGCCGCCACCACGTCGAGCTCCTCCTCTCCGAGCAGCGGCTCGAAGCGCGCGAGCTCTGGCTCGACGACGACGCGTGAGCGCGGTCAGCGCCCGAGCAGCTCGTCCACGCGTCTTTGGCTCACGCCGAGCTGCGACGCGACCTCGTCGAACAGCTCCCGCTCGCGGTCGTCGACGCGGCCGTCGGCGAGCGCCACGGCGGCGGCGAGCATCAGGCCCACCTCCGCGTCCTCCCGGTCGGCCGCGAGCCTCGCCGTCACGTCGCCGATGCGCGCCTCGAGCCCCTCGCGCTCGAGCGCCGCGGCGAAGCCCTCGACGAGGCCGTCGACCGAGGCCGCGGAGAGCAGCCCCTCGGTCAGCGTGCGCACCGCGCCGCGAACCGCGAGCACCTCCCGCTCGTCGACGTCGGCGTCGGCGGTCAGCATGAGGAAGAGCAGCTCGGCGAGCGGCGCGATGCGCGCCAGCGACGCCAGCTCGTACGGAGCCGCGGAGGCGGGCGCGGCGGGTGAGCCGCCCGCGACCGAGGGTGCGCCGCGCTCGAGAAGTTGGTCGCGAAGCCTGTGCATGAGGCGTGTATCGATCACCGTGCCCTCCTCCCTGCGGTGCAGCCACGTCCGGATCGCGCGCTGCTCGGTCGAGCGCGGATGCAGGCGCGTGCCGCGAGAAGGCTACACGAGATGTCCTCGTGCCATCCGGCGGACCCGCGGCGACGCGAGAGCGGGTGCGGCGCGGCGGGACGCAAGAAACGCGAGCCACCTGGGCGGAGCG
>CAITLX010000901.1 GCA_903893335.1 uncultured delta proteobacterium
CGATCTCGCCTCGCCGAGCGCGAGCGCGAGCTCGGGGCGCAGATCGAGGCGGCGAAGGCCGCAGCGGCGACGCTCGAGCGCGAGCTCGCGGCGCGCACCGAGGAGCGCGACGCGGCGCGGGCGCGCGTCGAGCGCGCGACGGCCAAGTGGGAGGCCGACAGCGCCTCGCTGCAGCGCGCGAAGGACTCGCTCGCGTCGGCGCTCGTGCGCATCGAGGAGACCGAGGCGCGCGCTCTCGAGTGAGGGGCGGAGCGCGCGACGAGCGCGCTCTGGACTGAGAGGTCGAGCGACCGAGGCGCGCGCTCTCGAGTGACGGGTGGCGCGGCCGAGGCTCGCGCCTCTCGGCTGTGCGGTCCGCCGGACGACGCGGGCGCGGCGCGAATACGCGTGGCGCTCGTCGGCCCGTTGCCGCAAGATGCGCGGCTTCGATGTCGAAGCTCGAAACCCAGCCCCTGCTCGCGCTCGCCGCAGAGCACCTGTACCCCAACTACCGCCAGCCGCCGTTCGTGCTCGAGCGCGGTCGCGGCTGCGAGCTGTGGGACACCGAGGGCAAGCGCTACCTCGATCTCTGCGCGGGTGTGGCGGTGTCCACCCTCGGCCACGCGCACCCGGCGTTCGTCGCGGCCGTGGCCGACCAGGCCGCGCGCCTGACGCACGTCTCGAACTACTTCTTCAACGAGCCCAACCTGCGCCTCGCGGGCGAGCTCTGCCGGCGCACGGGCATGGACCGCGCCTTCTTCTGCAACTCGGGCTCCGAGGCCAACGAGGCCCTGCTCAAGCTGGCGCGCCGACACTTCTTCGCGCGCGGCGAGACCGCGCGCTTCCGCGTCATCGCGTTCGAGGAGGCGTTCCACGGCCGCACGCTCGGCGCGCTCGCCATGACCGGGCGCGCGAAGTACCGCGAGGGCTTCGGGCCGTTCGCCGGCGGCGTGACGCACGTGCCCTACGGCGACGAGGGCGCCGTGCGCGCCGCGATGGGCGACGACGTGGCGGCCATCATCGTCGAGCCGGTGCAGGGCGAGGGGGGCGTGTTCCCCGCGCCGCCGGGCTTTCTCCGCGCGCTGCGCGCCATCGCCGACGAGCGCGGCGCGCTGCTGCTCATCGACGAGGTGCAGACGGGCATCGCGCGCACCGGGAAATTGCTCGGCCACGACCACGACGACGTGCGCGCCGACGCGATCGCGCTCGCCAAGGGGCTCGGCGCGGGCTTCCCCATCGGCGCGATGCTCTGCCGCGAGGCGCTCGCCCCGGCGCTCCCGCCGGGCACGCACGGCTCGACGTACGGCGGCAACCCGCTCGCGTCGGCCGTCGCGCTCGCCGTGCTGCGCGCCATCGACGACGAGGGGCTCATCGAGGCCGCCGCCGAGAAGGGGGCGTACCTGTCCGCGGCGCTCGCGCGCGTGGTCGCGGCGCGTCCGGGGGTGTGCGCGTCGGAGCGAGGGCGCGGGCTGCTTCGCGCGATCGCGCTGCGCCCGGGCGTCGATGCGCGCGCCGTGCTCGGCCGGGTGCGCGACCGCGGCGTGCTGCTCACGCTGGGGGGCGACACGGCCCTGCGATTCAGCCCGCCGCTCGTCGTCACGAAGGCCGAGCTCGACGAGGGCGTCGCCGTCGTCGACTCCGTCCTCGCGGAGCTCCCGTCGTGAAGCGCGACCTCATCACGCTCGCCGACCTCGGCCCGGGGGGCATCGAGCGCCTGCTCGACGACGCCGCTCGCTTCGAGCGCCTGCGCGGCCACGCCGACCACCCCCGGCCGCTGACGGGCAAGTCGGCGGCGCTCCTGTTCGACAAGGCCTCGACGCGCACCCGCGTGTCGCTCGAGGTCGCGGTCGTCGAGCTCGGCGGTCACCCCATCGTCGTCGCGGGGGGCTCGCAGATGGCGCGCGGCGAGTCGCCGGCCGACACGGCGCGCACGCTCGCGCGCTACGTGCACGTCATGACGTACCGCACGTTCGAGACCTCGCGGCTCGTCGAGCTCGCGCGCGCGTCGCGCGTGCCGGTGCTCAACGCCCTCACCGACGACGCGCACCCGATGCAGATCCTCGCGGACCTCTACACCGTGCGCGCGGTGCGTGGCCGCCTGTCCGGTCTGTCGTACGCGTGGGTCGGCGACGGCAACAACATGGCGCGCTCGTGGATCGAGGCCGCCATGCTGCTCGGGCTCGAGCTCAGGCTCGCCTGTCCCGAGGGGTACGACCCGCCCCAGGCCGAGATCGACCGCGCGTGCGCGGCCGGCGCCAGGGTCACCCTGGTGCGCGATCCGCGCGCGGCGTGCGAGGGGGCCGACGTCGTCAGCACGGACGTGTGGGCGAGCATGGGCCAGGAGGCCGAGGCCGCGCGTCGCGCGGCGGCGTTCGCCGAGTTCCGCGTCACGCGCTCGCACGTCGCGATCGCCTCCCCGGAGGTCGTCGTCCTGCACTGCCTCCCCGCGCACCGCGGCGAGGAGATCGACGCCGACGTCCTCGACGGACCGCGCAGCTTCGTCTGGGACGAGGCCGAGGCCCGCCTGCACACGTCGAAGGCGGCACTCGCGTGGGCGCTGTCGACGTCACCCTGAGCGTCGCGTGCGTGGGCTGCGGTCGCGCGCTCGACCCGCGGCGCGCTGGCCATGTGGCCATCTTCGACGATCGCGCGCTCTGCTTCTGCGATCGCGCCTGCCGCGAGGCGTGGCTCGCCGTCCCGCCGACGCCCCCCCCGCCGCGCGTGGGCGCACCGGCCCGGAGCGCCGCGCGCGACCCCGACCTCGGCGCGTCCGAGCCCCCCCCGAGCGCGGCCGAGCGGGGCACCGACGCGTCGCCCTCCGCGACGCTCGCGGGGGGCGCCGAGGCGCGAGGCGTGTCGCAGATCGGCACGGCGGGAGCGGTCGTCGCGGGCACGCTGGCGGTCGCGCTCGCGCTCGGCGGGTCCCAGCCGGGCGTCCAGATCGTGCGGGCGGGCCTCGCGTGCGTCGCCGCTGCGCTGCTCGCGGCTCGCGCGCTGCGCGCGGTGCGTCACCCCAACGATCTCGCGC
>CAITLX010000902.1 GCA_903893335.1 uncultured delta proteobacterium
CGCGAGCGATGCAGACCTCGCCGTCCTCGAGGGGCTGCCGGAGCGCCTCGAGCGCGCCGCGCCGAAACTCCGCGAGCTCATCGAGGAAGAGCACGCCGTGGTGCGCGAGCGACACCTCGCCGGGGCGCGGCGGGTCGCCGCCGCCGACGAGCCCGACCTCGCTGACGGTGTGGTGCGGGGCGCGGAAGGGTCGCGCCGCGAGCAGGCCGCGCTCGGGCGAGAGCAGGCCCGCGACGCTGTGGATCATGCTCGCCTCGATCGCCTCGTCGAAGGCGAGCGGCGGCAGCAGCGTCGGCAGGCGGCGCGCGAGCATCGTCTTGCCCGCGCCCGGCGGGCCGAGAAACAGCAGGTTGTGCGCGCCTGCCGCCGCGATCTCGAGCGCGCGCCGGGCGCCGTGCTGTCCGCGCACCTCGGCGAGGTCGACCGACTCGGCGCCGGGCGCGTGGTTCGAGCGCGCCTCGGCCAGCGCGAGCGACGCGCCGCCGCCGAGGTGCGCGGCGACCTGCGCGAGGTCGTCGGCGACGAAGGTCGCGAGCCCCTGCACGACGCCCGCCTCCTGCTCGTTGCGGCGGCTCAGGATCGCCCGGCGCAGGCCGAGCGAGCGCGCGCCGAGCAGCGACGGCAGCACGCCGCGCACGCCGCGCAGCTCGCCGGTGAGCGAGAGCTCGCCGAGCAGCAGCGTGTCGTCGAGCGCGGGGGCGGGGATGCGCCCGAGGGCGGCGAGGGCGGCCGCGGCGATGGCGAGGTCGAACGCGGTGCCCGTCTTGCGCAGGTCGGCGGGGGCGAGGTTGACCGTGATGCGGTGCTCGCCGAGGTAGAGGCCGAGCTGCGCGAGCGCGGAGCCGACGCGGACGCGGCTCTCGCGCACGGAGGCCTCGGGTAGCCCGACGATCTCGAACGAGCCGGGGCCGCGGCTGCACGCGACCTCGACCCGCACGGGGTGCGCATCGAGGCCGACGAGCGTGGTGGCGTGTGCGGTTGCGAGCATGCCGCCGCCTGGAGCGAGCGGCGTGCCAGCGCACCGCAGGCCTCATTCGCCGGCGTTTTCGGCGATCGACGGTGGCGGAAGCGGCGGAACGAGCGGCGGGCGCCAGGGTCAGCGCGACTCGTACACGCGCAGCGCAGGGAGCTCGAGCGCCGTGAGGAAGCCCCCCTTGCCGCAGCCGGTGTCGAGGCCGACGACGTCGACGCCCGCCCACAGATCGGTCGGATCCTCGGGCGTGTAGTCCGAGAGCTCCGCCGGGAGGTACTCGGTGCGGGTGTGGCCGAACACGATGCGCTTGCCGCGGTAGTTGCGGAAGAAGTCCTCGTCGCGGCACCACAGCAGGGCGATCTTGGCCTTGACGTCGCGCGGGTGGAGGAAGCCGTCGGGGCCGCGCGGCAGGCCGGCGTGGACGTAGATGGCGTGGTCGTCCTCGTGGAAGAAGGGCAAGGCGCCCATCCAGGCGACGACGTCCGGCGGGAAGAACGACCCCGTGCGGAGGGGCGCTCGCTCGTCGTGCGTCGGCAGGTCGTCCTCGCCGGCGACGGGGCCGCCGAGGTACGAGCGAAGCGCCGCGAGGCACCCGTTGCCGGGGGGGCTGATGAACTCGTCCCAGCCGCGCTCGATCACGCGCAGCCAGGCGTCCTCGTGGTTGCCCCGCAGGGTGACCACGCGCGCCGGCGTCTGCGTGGGCAAGGCGCGCAGGAAGGCGATGACGCCGGCGGAGTCGGGGCCGCGGTCGACGTAGTCGCCGAGGAACACGAGCGAGTCCCCCGCGTCGAGCGTGGGCAACGCGGCGAGCAACCGAACGAGGTGCTCGCGGTCGCCGTGGATGTCTCCGATCGCGAACGTCCGGCCAGCCATGTGGGGCGCAGAGTGCGTCGCACCGCGCGCGGATCGCAAGGGGGGAGAATGCCCTCGCGCCGGGAGGGCCGAGCGCGGTACGATGCGCCCTCCAACGCCATGCCCATCGCGGTGCACCGACCCGGAGACGCACCCCTGGCGGGGCGCTTCGTCGTCGAGCGTGAGGTGGGGCGCGGCGGCGTCGGCGTCGTGTACCGCGCGCACGACCGGGTGACCGACGGTCCGGTCGCGCTGAAGGTGCTCGGCGGGGGCGCCCTCGAGGCCGGCGGCGGCCCGCGCTTCGCGCGCGAGGGGCGCGTGCTCGCGGGGCTCGACCACCCGCACGTGGTGCGGCTCGTCGCGTGGGGCGGGCTCGACGACGGCGCGCCGTACGTCGCGATGGAGTGGCTCGAGGGGGAGGACCTCGCCGAGCGCACGCGTCGCGCGCCGCTCGCCACCTCGCAGGCTCTCGAGGTCGTGCGCCAGATCGCCGAGGCGCTCGTGGCGGCGCACGCGGCGGGCATCGTGCACCGCGACATCAAGCCGTCGAACATCTTCCTCGTCGCCGGTGCCGCGAGCGAGCCCTTCGCGAAGCTGGTCGACTTCGGCGTCGCGGCCGACCTCGACGTGCGCGTCACGCAGACGGGCGCCGTCGTCGGCACGCCGGCCTACATGGCCCCGGAGCAGGCGCGAGGCGAGGCGACGGTCGACGCGCGCGCCGACCTCTACGCGCTCGGCGCCACGCTCTTCGAGCTGATCGCGGGGCGGCCGCCGCACGTCGGCGCCACCCCCATCGCCACCCTCGCGCGCCTCGTCACCACGGCGGCGCCCCGCCTCGCCGAGGTCGCGCTCGACGTGTCGCCCGAGCTCGACGACCTCGTGGCGCGCCTGCTCGACATGCAGCCCGACAAGCGACCGGCGTCGGCCTCCGTGCTGCTCGAAGAGCTCGCCAGGCTCCCGTCGGTCGCCGACCGGCCGTCGGCGGTGCGCACGTCGAGCGCCGGCGAGGCCCTCGGCGCGGGCTCGCTCGCGGGCAAGCGGTTCGTCACCTCGGTGGTCGCCCTGCGCGTCGGCTCGGGGGCCGCGCGCGCCCTGCTGATCGACGATCTTCGCGCGCGCGGGGCCGACGCCGTGCCGCTCGGGGTCGACTCGGTGGTGGCGCAGTTCGGAGCGCGCCGCGCGACGGGCGACGAGGGCTCGCGCGCGCTCGAGGCGGGGCGCGCGCTCGCCGCGCTCGGCGCTCGCGTGGGCGTCGCCACGGGGCGCACCGCGGTGGACCTCTCGCGGCCGACCGGCGAGGTGGTCGATCGCGCGGCCGCCCTGGCGAACGCCGCCGACGCGGGGGCCGTGCTCGCGGACGCTCCGACGTCCGACCTCGCGCGCTCGCGCTTCGCCTTGCAGCCGCGCGGCGACGGTTCCTGCGTCGTCGGCGAGGCGCTCGCGCTGCCGCGCGCCGACCGAGCCGACGGGGCGCCCTTCGTCGGGCGCGACGCGGAGCTCGCGCAGTTGCTCGGCGTCTACGAGCGCTCGCTCGACGACGGCGCGCCCATCGTCGTGACCGTCTCGGGCCCGCCCGGCATCGGCAAGAGCCGGCTGCGCCGCGAGGTCGTGGCCCGGCTGATCGAGCGCTCCGATGCCCCCGTGACCGCCCTCGTGCGGTGCGAGGCGTTCGGGCGCGGACGCGCGCTCGGCGTGGCCATCGACGTGCTGCGCGCGCTCGTCGGTCTCGGAAAGGCAGCCGCACCAGAGGCCATTCGAGCCGCGGTCGATCGGGCGCTCGGCGTCGCGCAGGGGGGCGACGCGGGGGCAGCGGTCACGACGGCCGTCGTCCCGCGCCAGGATGCGGCGTCCGCGCTGCTCGCGAGGTTGCTCGGCAACGAGCCGCTCGGCGACGGCTCCGACGCCCGAGGCGTCCGCGACGCGCTCTGGCTCGCGATGACCGAGCTGCTGCTTCGCGTCGTCGCGCAGCGCCCGACCGTCCTCGTGGTCGAGGACATGCAATGGGCCGACGCCGAGTCGCTCGCCTGGCTCGACCACGCGCTGGCGCGCGCACAGGGGCGGGCGTGGGTGCTGCTGGCGCTCGTGCGGCCCTCGTTCTTCGACGAGCACGGGGGGCGCTTCGCGGGCCGCGACCACCTCCGGCTCGACCTGCGGCCGGTCGCGCGGCGTGCCTCGCGCGCGATCGCCCGCTCCGTGCTCGGCGCGTCGGCCGACGAGGCACTGCTCGAGCGCATCGCGGCGCGCGCGGCGGGGTCGCCGCTCTTCGCCGAGGAGCTGGCGCGCCTCGCGTCGCGCGGGCGCGACACCGAGGCCACGCCGACGATCGAGGCCGCGATCCAGGCCAGCCTCGACGCCCTCGACGAGTCGGCGCGTGACGCGGTCGCTCGGTTCGCGGTCCTCGGCCTCTCGGGGTGGGACACCGCGCTCGGCGCGCTGGGGGTCGCGGCCCCGGGCGACGCGCTGCGCAACCTCGCCAGCGCCGACCTCGTGCTCGAGCAGGCCGAGTCGCGCTTCGCGGGCGCCCGCGAGTGGCTCTGGAAGCACGCGCTGCTGCGCGACGTCGCCTACGCGTCGCTCTCGGAGCCGGCGAGGCGCGAGCTGCACGCGCGCGCGGCGCGCTGGCTCGGGGGCGCTGGCGAGGACGCCGCCACGGTCGCGCAGCACTTCGACCTCGCCGGCGAGCCGCGCGAGGCCGCGGTGCACTGGGAGCGCGCGGCGCGCCACGCGCTCGCGACGAACGCGCTCGCCGACGCCGTCCGCATGGCCGACGCCACGCTCGTCTGGGCCGACGACGCGGCCACCATCTTTCGGCGCGCGCTGCTGCTCGACGACGCGTGGACGCGGCTCGACGCCCGCGCGGCCGAGCGCGACACCGCGGTGCGTGCGCTCGAGCGCGCAGTGCACGACGACGCGAGCGACGTGCGCGCGTGCGGCGCGCG
>CAITLX010000903.1 GCA_903893335.1 uncultured delta proteobacterium
CGCGCTCGAGGACCGCAACGTCATCCTCTACGCGAAGCTGCCTGGCTGACAGGAGCGGGCCCCCTCGACCGCGCTCGAAGGGTGTACAACGAGCCATGCGGTTGCCGGACACGCGATTGCGGCTCGCCTGCTGGGTCGTCGCGACGGTCGCGGCGCTCGTCGCGGCCGGTTGTGGACCGGAAGGGGGAACCGCCGCCGTGGCGCCCCCCGCTGCGGACGCGGGGCTCGAGGCCTCGTCGGACGCGAGCGGTGCGTGCGAGGCGGGGCGCCCCGATTGGGGGCGAGGCGGCGCGCTGATGCTGCCGGGGACCGATTGCGGCGGCTGTCACGTCGACGGAGGTCACGCGGAGGCGAGCGCTTTCACCGCCGCGGGGACGCTCTTTCGCTCGGCTGCCTGTCCCGACCCGATCGCGGGCGCCACCGTCCACGTGGTCGATTCGGTGGGCACGAGGCTCGACCTCGCGGCCAATGAGGTCGGCAACTTCTACTCGACCGCGGCTCTCGTGCCGCCGCTCGAGGTCTCGATCGAGGTGGCCGGCGTCGTGACGGTGATGGGCTCGAAGGCGTCGAACGGATCGTGCGGCGCATGCCACGGCGTCGCGGGGGCGCAGGGGTACGTGGCGCCGCGCGGGTGAGGGGCGTCGCGCGACGACTGCCCGTCAGGCGAGGTTGCCGTCGAGGGTGATCTCGGTCGCCATGGGGCGCTCGAACGAGTAGTCGGGGTCGCCGCGGTAGCCGGGGTTCGGCCCTGGATACCCGAGGTAGGCGCCTGCCTCGCGCGAGCTGAAGAAGGCCAGCATGACGAGCTGCACGGCGAAGCCGAGCAGATCGGTGCTCGCGAGCGCCGAGGTGACGACGCCGTCGCGCTCGCCCGGCGAGAGCGCGTCGAACGTCGCGCCTGCGAAGTGCGCCTTCGTCTCGGCATTGAGCAGTCCGGCGAGCAGCTCGACGAAGGGGAGCGCGGGGAGCGCCGGATCGAAGAAGAGCGCCGCTGCGCCGGTGTCGAGGCCGCCGGGTGCTCCCGTCGGATCGCGCCAGCGCCCGGGCACGACGGTGTCGACGAACGCGGCGATGACGCGGCCGGTGGGCGTGTCGGGCGCGCCCCCCAGGGACGGCAGCGCCGCGCCTGCGTCGGAGCCCGCGTCGGGCGTCGGGCTGGGCGCGGCGTCGGCGGCAGGGGTCTGCTCGGCGCAGCCGGCGACGAAGCGCGCGCCGAGCGCGGCCGCGAGCGCGACGAACGCGCGACGACTCACCGCGGCGCGGGAGGCGAGCATGGGGAGGGAGCGTGTGGGCATCGTCAGCCTTTCGCGATGACCTTCTCGGCCGTTCGCTCCGCGATTGCGGTGATGGTCAGCGCAGGGTTGACGGCGAGCGCGTAGGGCACGGCGCTCGCGTCGCAGACGTACAGGTTCTCGTGGCCGAACACCTGGCCGTCGGCGTCGACGACGCCGTCGGCGACCGAGTCGGCCATGCGGCACGCCGAGAGCAGGTGCGCGGAGGTCGTGCCGGCGAGCTTGCGCGAGGTGCTCGGCAGGAGCTTCACCCCCGAGGTCGCGCCCATCGCGAACACGATCGATTCGAGTCGGTCGAGGTAGGCGTCGTACGCCGAGCGGTCGCGATCGACGACGAGGGCCTTGCCCTTCGAGTCGATCGTGACGGCGCGGTGCCCGTCGGCGAGGCCGAGCGCCGAGAAGCCGATCAAGCGGTGCGGGTAGACCTCCTCGACGAAGCGCTTGTACTCCATGCCCCACGCCTTGGAGGGGAGCACGTCGTCGCCTGCCCTGGCGAGGGTGGCCGCGAAGACGGTGGGCTCGAAACCGCCGCCGGGGTGCAGCGTGAAGCCGTCGCTGTCGAACCAGTGAAACGACATCACCGCCGCGTTGTCCGAACCCTTGTACGCGACGTAGGTCGAGAGGTCGTCGAACTCCGGGGGCAGAATGCCGAGGAACGCGTGCTCGCCGTTCGTGTTGAAATGCTCGCCGACGTGCGCGGAGAGGCCGGGCAGGTACTTCGCCGAACGCAGCAGGAGCGCCGGGGTGTGGATGCCTCCGCCCGCGACGAAGACGCGCTGCCCCCATATCTGCGCCGCTTGCCCCCCGAGCTCGTAGCTCACGAGGTAGCCCGTGCCCGAGGGCTCGAGGTGCGCGACCAGGGCGCCGCTCCGGAACTCCGCGCCGTGCGCCTCGGCCAGCGGGATGTACGTCCGGAGCAGGTCGTTCTTCTTGTCGTAGAGGCAGCCCTGCGAGCAGAAGCCGCAGCCGAGGCAATCGGTGTAGTTGAGCCGCGCGCGCTCGGCGCTCGCGCCGGCGGCGGCGAGCATCTTCGCGAAGAGGCCGCCGGCCTTGGGCACCTCGGACCACGAGAACTGCCGTACGGAGAACATCTGCTCGGCGACGGCGTAGTAGGGGTCGAGCGCGGCGCGCGAGTAGACCTCGGGCCAGTAGGCCCGCCCGGAGCCGTCCAGCACGTCGAAGCTCTTCTGCGGCATCCGGAAATGCGCGCCATCCATCGGGATGGACGCGCCGCCCACCATCGTCCCGGTGCGAAAGGCGACGTTGCTCGCGGACACGACCAGCTCGACGATTGTCTGGAGGTATTTCGGGTCGTCGGACTGGCGAAAGTCCTTCGCGGCGTTGCGCGGCCCTCGCTCGAGCACGACGACCCTCATGCCCGCCTCTGCGAGGCGCGCCGCCGGGACGCTCCCGCCATAGCCAGAGCCGATGATGACGACGTCGGCCTGCTCGGTGGGCATGGGTCAGCGTACGGCCGCGCGGGCACCTGCGTCTACGCCCCCATCGGCGCGGCGGCGCGCCACGTCGCGCACCCAATGCCGCCGCGAGTGCTCGTTCTACGATTGTCGGGTCGCGCAAGAGCGCCGCTCGCGCCTTGACGCCCAAGCGCCCGTCTGTCATTGCGGCTGC
>CAITLX010000904.1 GCA_903893335.1 uncultured delta proteobacterium
CAGGACCGCTTGCGGCACCGGACGCGCTTTGGTCCCGGCGAAGGCGGCCTTCACCTGGGCGACGATGTCGTCCGCCACAAAATCGCCCACGACGACGAGGAAGCAGTTGTTCGGCGCGTACTTCTCCGCGTAGTAGGCGGCGATCTGCTCGCGGGTGAGGCGGTTGAAGATGTCGATGTGGCCGATGACCGGGAAGCGGTACGGGCTGCGCGTGTAGGCCGTCTCGAAGAGCCTCATGCTGGCGCGGCGGCCGGGGTCGTCCTTGCCCATGTCCATCTCGCGGCGGATGACGTCCATCTCCTTGGCCAACTCGTCGGCCTCGGGCTCGCGGCGCCGCGCCTGGTGCCGCTGCTCGACGCGTTCCGCTCCGCGCCGCGCCTGGTCGAGTCGACCGAGTCGATGGATCTGCGCGTCTTCACCGAGACGCTCACCGCGCGCGCGCAGGGCTTCGGCGCGCACCCCGCGTCGCCGACGCAGTGGGGCTGGCACGAGTGGGGCATGTACATCGGCTTCGTGCCCATGGCGCTGCTCGCGGTCGCCGCGCTGCAAGCGCGCGGCGCGCGCGAGTCGGCCGCGCGGTGGGTCGGCGTCGCCTTCTTCCTGCTCGGGTTCGGCAACTTCCACGACCGCTCGCCGTGGCACCTGCTCCACCAGGCGCCCGTGTTCCGCTCGCTGCACGTGCCTTCGCGCTGGATGTACCCCGCCGCGCTGCTGTTCGCGCTCGTCGCGGCGGGCATGATCGGGCGCGTCGTGGCGCGCGCGGGGCGACACCGGTTGCTCGCCGACGCGGCGATGCTCGCGTGCGTGCTCTGGCTCGGCGCCGACATCGCGCGCGTCGCCGCGCAGCCGATGGGCAGCGCGTTCTGGATGGAGCTGTCGCCGGCCGTCGTGCGCTCGCCCGAGTTTCACCAGGAGCAGGCCGCGACGCCCGCGACCTCGTACCGAGACGGCGACTGGTCGGTGCCGCTGCTTCCCGCGGTGCTCGCCAACGTCGGCGTCATCACGAGCACCGCGGTGGCGCCGGTCGGCATCTACTCCAAGGACGCGACCGGTCGCATTCCGGGGCAGGGGGCCAAGGGGCGCGGCGACGCCGCCTACCGAGGCGAGGCGTTCTTCGTCGACTCGCCGGCGGCGGCCAAGCTCGCGCGCTTCTCGCCCAACGAGATGGTGGTCGAGGTCGACGAGCGCGCGCGCAAGGGGGACCTGCTCGTGCTCGACCAGAACTTCGACCCAGGCTGGCGCGCCGACGGCGCCCCGGTCGAGAACCACGCCGACACCGTCGCCGTGCGCCTCGCGCGCCCGGGCGCTGCGCGCGTGACCTTCCGCTACCGTCCCCGCTCGCTCGGCCTCGGCCTCGCGCTCTTCGCCGCGACGCTCGCCGCGCTCGCGCTGCTGGCGCGGAGGGCTCGCGCAGCCGCGCGTGGTACACTTTCGGAGTGCGCGGCGTCCTCGGTGTGACGATCGCGGCCGCGGCGCTCGCGGCCTGCGCCTCCTCCCCCTCGCATGCGCCGCCGAGCAGCGAGGGGGCGAGCGACGCCGCCGACGCGGGCGGCCTGCTGTTCGACGCGGCCGGGCCCGACGGCCCCCCCGCGGCCGACGCGTCGGGGCTCTGCGGCAACGCGATCCTGCCCGCGCTCGTCGACCCGCCGAACCTCTACTTCGTCGCCGATCGGTCGGGCAGCATGGGCCAAGCGCTCGGCGCGCAGGCAGGCGCGCCGACCAAGTGGGTCGCGCTGCGCAAGGCGCTGACGGGCCTGGTCGGCAAGCTCGGGGCGCGCGTGAACGTCGGCGCGGCGGTCTACCCGCGCACGGGCGGAGCCTTGGGATGCTTCGCCGGGGGCGAGGTGTTCGTCACGCGGCGCGGCGACGCGGCGAGCGGCGCCGACGCGGGCGCGCTCGGCGCGACCACGGTCGCGTTCGCCGCGAGCCTGGGCCTGGTGCCGAGCGGCGGCACGCCGACGGCTGCGACGCTCGCGGTGCTCTACCCCACCGTCGCCGGGCTCGCGGGGCGCACGTACGTCGTGCTCGCGACCGACGGCGCGCCCAACTGCAACCCCGCCGCGCGCTGCGGCGCGAGCGCGTGCGAGCCCAACCTCGACCTGCAGACCGGCTGCGGCGCAGCGACCAACTGCTGCGCGGTCGGCGACCCGGCGTTCGGGCCCGAGTCGTGCGTGGACACCGACGCGACGACGACCGCCATCGCCGCGTTCAAGAAGGCGAACATCCCCGTGTACGTCATCGGCCTCCCCTCGTCGGGCGGCGCGTACTACCAGGCGGTGCTCGATCGCATGGCGCTCGCGGGGGGCACGGCGCGCGGCACGAGCCCGCGCTACTACCCCGTCGCCGACGTCTCGGGGCTCGAGCAGGTGCTCGCGGCGATCGGCGCCGAGGTCGCGCTGCCGTGCGACGTGACGCTCGCGGCCGAGCCCCCCGACGCGACGCGGGTCAACGTCTACCTCGACGACGCGCTCGTCGCGTACGACGCGCAGGACGGCTGGACGTGGACGACGCCGTCGTCGTTCACGCTGCACGGCGCGGCGTGCGCCCGGCTCGAGAGCGGCGCGGTGCGCCAGGTGCAGGTCGTCTCGGGCTGCCCGACGCAGAAGCCGAGCTGACGCGAGCGGGCGCGGCGCGCGCTCAGTGCAGCGTGTGCCAGCGCCCGTCGTGCGACACCTTGGGGACGCCGCGCGCGGCGGGGGGCGGCGCGGTCGCGGTGTCGGCGCGCTCGCGTCGCTTGCGCTCGGGCCCGGTGCGCGCGGCTGCGACCGTGGGGG
>CAITLX010000905.1 GCA_903893335.1 uncultured delta proteobacterium
CGACGCGGCGTTCGCCGTCGATGGCCCGCGCGGCCCCCTGCACAGCGTCGCGCCGGGGGCTCGGCTCGCCGCCCGCGCCGCGCACGCGGTGCTGGTCCCGGCCGCGAGCGCGGGTGCGCGCGAGCACGTCCTCGCGCGCACCTGGGACGCCTACGCGCTCCCCCTCCCGTTCACGCGCGTGGTCGTCGCGCTCGGCCCCCCCATCGACCCAGCCGTCGGCGACGCCGCGACCCTCGGGCGGGCCATCTCCGAGGCCTCCGCGCTGGCCCGCCAAGCGGCGGGCGTGGTACGCTGAGGGCTCCCATGCGCTACTTCGTCACCATCGGCGAGCGAGAGATCCCCGTCGACGTGACCCCGCTGCCGACAGGCGGCCTGGTGGTCGCCATCGACGGTCGGCCGGCCGAGGTCGACGTCGTCGCGGTCGGGACGTCGCTCTCGGTCCGCGTCGATGGGCGCGTCATCGACCTCTCCGTCGAGGGCGACCCCCCCGACATCGGGCTCGTCGCGAGCGGCCACCGCGCCTACGTCCGCGCCGAGAGCAGCCGCATGCGCGCGGCGTCGGCAGCGCGCGGCCGCACCCGCCCCGAGGGGGACGGCATCGTCCGCTCGCCGATGCCTGGCCGCATCGTGAAGATCCTCGTCGCCAAGGGCGACGTCGTCGAGGTCGATGCTCCGCTCGTCGTCGTCGAGGCGATGAAGATGGAGAACGAGCTTCGCGCGACCCGCGCGGGCACCGTGAGCGACGTGTTCGTGGCCACGGGCGACACGGTCGACGGCGGCACGAAGCTCGTCGCGCTCGGCTGATGCGCGAGCGCCGCGCGCTCGTCCGCGGCACGTTCGTCGTCCTCTCGGCCACCGCGCTCGTCGCGGGCCTCGACGCGCTGCTCGCCGAGCGTGGGCTCGCCGCGCTCGGCGCGGGCGCGTTCGTCCTCGACGCCGTCGGCTCGCGGTTCGGCGTCGGCTTCGCCGCGCCCGGGGCGCCACGCGGCGCCACCGTCCGGAGCCTCGCCTTCGGCGCCGCGTGCGGCGCGGGGCTCGCCACGGGCGTGCTCGCGCTCGGCTGGGCCGTCGGCGCCGCCACGGTGCGCGGTGGCTCGACGACCGCGCTCGGGCTCCTGTTCGCGCTCATCGCCCCCCTCGCGCGCGCGATGCGCGACGAGTGGCTGCTGCGCGGGCTCCCCTGCGCCATCGTCGGACGACGCGTCGGGGCGCCCTGGCTCCTCGCCTTCGGCGCGCTCGCGAGCGTGGCGCGCGGCACCCTCGAGCCCACCGCCGCGGGGCTCGCGCTCGCCCTCGCGAGCGGCGCGTTCTTCACGCTGCTCTGGCTCGTCGCGCGCGGCGGCGCCGCGGCGTTCGCGGCCCACGCGTCGTGGCGCATCGTCACGTCGGTGCTCGCCGCCGGAAGCCTCGCGTCCGTCACACCGAGCGGCGCAGCGCTCGCGCTCGACGGGCGCGCCCAGGGCCCGCTCGCGTGGGTCGCCGCCGTCGGCTTCGCCCTCGCGAC
>CAITLX010000906.1 GCA_903893335.1 uncultured delta proteobacterium
CGCGTGGGCGCTTCGTGCGCACCGAGCTTCCCATCGCGCCGGGTTCCGTGGAACGCTCGCGCCCATGCACCTCGCGCGCCTCGTCTCGTGGTTGGCGGCCGCCTCGGCCCTCGTCGGATGCACCTCGGGCTCGGCGGGCGATCCCGCGAGCGGTCCGACCAGCGACGCGGCAGCGGAGGCCGCTCCCGACCCGTGCGCCGACAGCGCAGGCGCGCTCGCAGGTTGCCTCACGCCCAAGCGGCCGGCGGCCGAGTACGTGCAGCAGGCCGAGCTGTACTTCGACACGCTCGACGCGCGCGCCGACCCGGCGAAGGTGCCGAACTACTCGCTCGATGTCGTGCGCTGGGAGTGGCCGCCCTGGCTCAAGCTCACCGGCTACGGGCGCGATCTCCTCGTGCAGAGCGACCGCGCGCTGACGGCGCGCGACCCGACGACGACCGTGCCCGTGCGCGACTGCCGCGCGTTCTCGACGCAGCCGTTCGCGCGCTGCCGCGTGGAGTTCGACTACGCGGGCAAGCGCTGCCCCATCTACGAGGAGTTCTTCTTCAACGACGCGGGCGAGACGACCTTCATCGAGGCCTGGTCGGACATGCCCGGCTCGCTGCCGATGTCCGACGCGAGCGATCTCTGGGGCGAGGGTCCGGGCGTGCACCGCCTCGGCTCGAAGGTGCCGACGCTCGGGAGCCCGGGGGGCGATCTCGACACCTCGAACGCCACGCTCCTCGCGGCGGCTGCGAGCGACGCGGAGATCGCCGATCTGCTCGCGCGCACCAAGAGCTTCTTCCCCTCGCTCGCCTCGGAGCTGAACGACCGCGGCGGCGAGGCGGCGATGTACGCGGTCGGGTGCGGCTGGCCCGACGCGGGCGCGACCGACGGCGGCGACGCCGGCGATGGCGGCGCGGACGGGGCCCCGTAGGCTGCTCGCTGCCGAGGCGAACGGCGGACGTCCGGTTGCGGTCGCGCGCCGCTCGGGGCAAGACCCGAGCGCATGACGGCGGGGATCGACGCGCTCTTCGACAACAACCGGCGCTGGTCGCAGCGCGTGCAGGCGCAGGACCCGGAGTTCTTCCGCAAGCTCGCGCGCCAGCAGGCGCCCGAGTACCTGTGGATCGGCTGCTCGGACAGCCGCGTGCCCGCCAACGAGATCGTCGGGCTCATGCCCGGCGAGCTCTTCGTGCACCGCAACGTGGCCAACCTCATGGTGCACACCGACCTCAACGCGCTGTCGGTGATGCAGTTCGCCGTCGACGTGCTCGGGGTGAAGCACGTCATGGTCGTCGGCCACTACGGCTGCGGCGGCGTGCAGGCGGCGCTCTCGGAGCGCCGGCTCGGCCTGAGCGACAACTGGCTGCGGCACGTCGACGACGTGCGGCGCCGCCACGCCGAGCTGATCGATCGCGTCGCGCGCGGCCGGCACCACGACGTGCTCTGTGAGCTCAACGTGCTCGAGCAGGTCACGCACGTGTGCCGCACCACCGTGGTCGAGGAGGCCTGGGCGCGCGGGCAGCCGCTCAGCGTGCACGGCTGGGTGTACGGCCTCGCGAACGGGCTGGTCAGCGATCTCGGGCTCTCGGTCACGCGGGCCGACGAGCTCGCCCCTCGCTACCAGGGGGCGATCGATCGCTGCCGCGAGCGCGCGCTCCTCGCGTGACGCGAGGCTCGACGCGCCTCGCGCGTCGAAGGGTCAGGCGAGCAGCGCGCTGCCGAGCGCGAGCGCGCACGTCGCGGCGGCGGCGACGCGGTGCAGGCGGCGCAGCGAGCGCATGGCGACCGCGTCGTGGCAGCGCCCCACGAGCAGCGCCGGGAACGCCCCCGCGAACACGAGCACCGCCACCACCGTCGAGATCGGGCCCAGCGGCAGGCCGAGCGTGGCCCAGGCGACGGCCGCGCCGGCGAGGAGCGCGAGGAACCCGACGCCCACCTGCCCCAGCACGACGAACGTCGTCTGCACGCCCCCGTCGCGATCCTCCGCGGCGTCGGCTGCCTCGTGGATGAGCTGGTTCTGCACCAGCAGCGCGGCGAACGCGGCGCCGACCGGGACGAGGTGGGGCGGCGCAGCCTCGGCCGTTCCGACCGCGAGCAGGGGCCCGAAGCTCATGACGTTGAGCCACGTGCCGACGAGCGGCACGGCCTTGAGGCGCGGGCCGGCGGAGTAGACGAACCCCGAGGCGAGGCTCGTCGCCGTCGCGAGCTGCACCGTGAGCGACCCGGTGGCCGCGAGCGCGAGCGCGAGCGCGACGAGCGCGACGATGGGCGCGGTGAACGAGCGGGGGCTCGTGCCCACCAGCGGGTTCTTGCGGCGGTCGTGGTCCATGTCGCGGTCGGCCACGGCGTTGAGCAGGTAGCCGAAGGCGAGCACGCAGAACGCGATGGCGAGCCCTCGCGCCGCGCAGGCGATGGCCGACGCGAGCGGCGCGCCGCGGTCCCAGCCCGCGAGCGGCAGCGCGAGGAAGTACCACCACTGCCGCACGCGCATCGCCTGCACGAGCCCCACCGCGCCGACCGAGTGGCTCGGCGGTGACGCGGGCACGCTCGCGGGATTCGACACCCGCGCAACGCTACCACGGCGCGCCGGCTCGCCGGAGCCCCCCCGCGGGCCGTCAGCGGTTGAGCCCGCGCACGCGCTTGACCAGATCCGTCGCGCGAACGACGAGGTTGCGTGCGCCGCGCGCGTAGAACGCGTTGGTCGAGACGGTCGGCTCGAGCGAGCAGACGTGGTGCCAGACGCCGTGTGGCAGGACGAGCGTCTCGCCCGGCGCGACGTCGGCGACGAAGGGCCGGACGCGCGCGAAGCGCGGGAAGCGCTCGAAATCGGGCGAAACGGGGTCGACGCGGCTGCCGTTGGGCACGCTCGCCCAGGGGCGCGCGGGGTAGACGTCGGCCGACCCGTCGCGCGTCACCATCCAGAAGCGTTTGCGCCCCGCGAGCACGGTGTGCAGGTTGTCGGCGAAGTCGCGGTGCAGCGCCGAGAGCGTGCCCGCGCCTCCGACCCAGAAGCGCGGCTGCGACCACGAGAGCGCGGCGATGGGCGCGGGGACGGGCACGCGTCGCGCGAGCGCGGGGGGGAGGTCGGCGACCGGCATCGCGACGTAGCCGTCGACGCGCCCGGCGAGGAGATCGTCGAGCAAGGGGCCGAGCGCGCGCGCCGTGGTGACCAGGCCGCGCTTCGCGTCGACCATCACGTGGCCCCCCTCGACCGGCGCGACCCGCACCTCCACGCCGCCGAAGTCGGCGCGCAGCCGCGCGAAGCTCATCGCCTGCGTCGCCTCCGGCGGCGTGAGCCCCGTGTAGATGACAGGCTCGCTGCGGCGCGAGGCGTCGCGCACGAGATCGGCCGCCGCCG
>CAITLX010000907.1 GCA_903893335.1 uncultured delta proteobacterium
GCCCCAGCGGCGAGGCGGGCCTCCCCGGCGAAGCAGGCCCGGTGGGTGAAGCTGGCCCCCCCGGCGAAGCAGGCCCCGCGGGCGAGGCGGGCGTGGCCCCGAGCACGACGGGAACCATCGCCGGCAAGGTCACCGACGGCACCGCGCCGATCGCAGGCGCGACGATCTCCGCCGCGCCGGGTGGCGCGACGGCGACCAGCGACGCCAACGGCGACTTCTCGTTCGCGTCCATCGCGATGGGCTCGTACGACCTCAGCGTCACCGCGACCGGCTACACGCCGAAGTCCGCCACCGTCCCCGTCGCCTCCGGGACGACGACCCACGTGACCATCGCGCTCGCGGCCACCGCCACGACCGATCAGCCCCCGACCGTCTCCGCGCTGAGCAACTGGAGCGCGGGCTTCGGCGCCGCCGTCAGCCTCACCGCGACGGGCACCGATCCGGACCTCGGCACGGGCGCGCTCACCTACGCGTGGAAGCAGACGGGCGGCCCGGCGGTCGCCGTGACGGGCGCGGACACCGCGACCCTCTCCTTCACGACCGGCACGCTCGAGAGCCTCAAGCGATTGTCGTCCATCACGGGCGGGCCTGCCTACGTGCGCCGCTTCGAGGTGCTCGGCATCAACATCGACGAGGCCGGCAACTACACGTTCTCGGTGACGGCGACCGACCCGCAGGGCAAATCCGCGAGCACGACGGTGTCGGTGCGCGCCACCGCGCAGACGACGGGGCTCCGCAACGTCCCCATCCGCGTGCCGCAGTACCTCAGCGCGCCCTCGACGACGGCCGCCGGTGCCACCATCCCCGCAGGCGGGTGGAGCTGGTCGATCACGACCAAGCCGGTCGGCTCGACGGCGACCTTCACCGACGCCTCCGCGCAGTTCCCGCACTTCACGCCGGACGTCGCCGGAACCTACGTCGTCGCCGAGGCCACGAGCGGCAACACGATGAACGTGTTCGCCTCGAGCTGGATGGGCGTGATGTCGGAGACGCCGGGCTACGACTGCGTCGGGTGCCACCAGGGGGGCGTCGGCCCCGACAAGTTCACCCCGTGGATGGAGACGGCGCACTACAAGGCCGTCATCTCCAAGTGGAACGGCAGCGTGCCGGGCTTCAACCAGGCCTGCCTCGAGTGCCACACGGTCGGCTTCGCGCCGCAGGCCGCCAATGGCGGCTTCGACGACGTGCAGGCGACGGGCAATTACACGTTCACTCCGGACGCGGGCGCCTGGGACGCCATGCTCACGGGCTACCCGGCAGTCGCGAAGCTCGCCGGCATCCAGTGCGAGAGCTGCCACGGGCCGCAGCCTGGGTCGCACCCCAAGTCGTTCACGCCGACCAACCCGAACGAGGTCGAGCAGCTGCGCTCGCGCGTGAGCTGGTCGTCGCAGGTCTGCGCCAGCTGCCACCAGGAAGAGACGCACCACTACTTCCCCGGCCAGTGGGAGGAGAGCATGCACGCCGACCTCGCGCTCGCGCAGGGCGAGGGCGCGGTCGAGAAGCGCGACGACGCCAACTTCGCCGACGCGGGCGTCCTCAAGGCGGGAGTGCTCGACGCAGGCGCGCCGAGCACGGCGGCGACCTGCGCGCGCTGCCACTCGGCGCAGGGCTTCGACCAGTACGTCGACGCGCTGCAGAGTGGCACCGGCACGCCGGGCGGCTGGGTCTCGGGCGCTCCCTGGTCGCAGGGCTTCAATCAGCCCTGGCCGGGGTGGATCCCCAACGAGAAGTACAGCGCGGGCAACACGACCGATCAGAACATGTGGGCGATGCGCGAGCAGCTTCGCCTCGCGGGCAACAACCTCGCCGAGGTGCAGCCGCAGACGTGCCAGACGTGCCACGACCCGCACGACGCGACCAACCCCGCGCAGCTCAGGCTGTACGGCTCGCTCGCGGGGCTGCCCAACGGCATGACGAACATCACCGGCGCGGGCTCGGGCGCGCTCTGCATGGCCTGCCACAACTCGCGCAACGGCGAGCACTCCGACTTCGCGCCTGCCGCGCAGATCTGGACGATGACGCCGCACAGCCCGACCAACACGGACGTGCTCTACGGCTTCAACGCCTACTTCGTCGCGCGCTACAATCCGTCGCCGCACCTCGCGATCGAGAACGTGTGCGTCAACTGCCACGTCGCGATCCCCACCGACAGCGAGAAGGCCGCGGGCAAGACCAACAACCACGGCTTCGCGACCGACACGACCATCTGCGCCACCTGCCACGGCGGCGGCTCGGCCGGCGGCGCCGGCTACGTCAACGGCGAGGCGCTGCAGGCTGCGACGGCGAGCAACCTGCTGTCGCTCGGGCAGCTGATGGGCACCAAGCTCACCGCGGCGCTCGGCGAGCAGCTCGGCAAGGCAGCGACCGGCGGGGCGACGCAGTACACGCTCACGAGCTACTCCGACGACCCGACGTACGCGGTGCCCGCCGGCTACAAGCTCAAGACGGTCACGCCGGTGCAGCTCGCGATCACGACCCGCCCCGTGTCGTCGACCTTGCAGAACAGCGCGGGCTCGAACTACCTGCTGACCTTCGCCGCCGACGGGAGCGGCAATGGCCCGGTCACGTTCACCTATACGCAGACGGGCCAGGCCGACATCGTCCGCAAGCCGACGACGTTCCGCGTCGGCCTCGGGAGCATCCTCGTCGGCGCGTACAACCCGGCATTCCCGCCCGCGCCCCCGGCGTTCCCGCCCTACCTGTTCGACCCGACGACCGTCTATTACAAGGCGAACTGGAACCTCGCGCTGCTCAACAACGACAACACGAAGGGCGTCCACAACCCGCGCTTCTACAACGACGTCGTCAGCGCGACCGCGCAGCGCATCCTCGCCGCCTATCCCTGACAGGCCCGCGCGCGACGAGGCTCGAGCTTCGTCGCGCGAGCGCTTCGCTCAGGGCATCGCCGACGGCGCGGCGTGCGCGCCGAGCGTGCCGCCGTGCACGCCTCCGACCCTCGCCGCGTGGCCCCCCGCGGCGCTCGCGGACGAGTGCTGCGGCGCGGGGAGGAAGCCAGCCGGCGGCGCGACGGCCGCGCCCGAACCGTCGTCGAGCGCGCCGAACCAGATCGGCGCGAAGGTGCGCCCGACGCGAGGGTTCGCGTAGCTGGGCACGCGCAGCGCGTGGATGACCCGCACGTGCGCGCCGAGCGCGACCTTCGTCGCCGCGACGGCGGCCCACGCGTCGTGGTCGGCGGCGCCGATGCGCAGGTACGTGTAGCGCTCCCCCTCGATCGCCTCGAGGACTTCCCCCTCGACGACGCCGGCAGCGCCGCCCCCTGTCGCCGCGACGTCCTGCGGCGGCGCCGAGGCGGCAGGCTGCGCGCGCCCGGTCCCTCGGGCGCGCACGCCGAGGTACCCGACGCCGAGCAGACCGGCGAGGGCGAGCGACGCGAGGGCGACGTGCGAGCGGGTCATGGGCGCGAAGGTCGCACGCGCCACCGGACACGACAACCGCGCGCAGAGGCGCGCAATTGTTGCGCGGGCACGCAATTGCGACCCTGCTCGCCGCCCGGAACGGTGTGGTACGCGTGGCGAAAGCTTCCTCGGGCGCTCCCGCTCCGTCCCCTGGCGAGGCGCCCACCGATGGCCCCGCGTTTGCTTTCGACATCCCTGCTCGGGCTCGAGCCCGCGCCTTCCCCACCCCGATGATCCGTACCCCTTCACGCCTGACGCTCCTGGCGCTGCTCGTCTCCGCATGCTCGGCGGTCGGGTGCGACGGCCGCGAGGGGCTCGGGGGCAGCCAGGGGCCCGCCGGCCAGCGCGGTCCCGGCGGCGTCCCGAGCGACGAGGTCGGGGCCCCCGGCATGAGCGGCCCCGTGGGGCCGAGGGGCGAGGCCGGCGCACCGGGGCCGAGCGTCGTCGCGACGCTGCGAGGCACCGTCACCAGCGCGCGCAGCGGCGCCGCCCTCCCGAGCGTCGCGGTGACCTGCGAGCCCGGCGCCCACACAGCCACCAGCGCCGCAGACGGCACGTTCGAGATCGCGGGCCTCAGCATCGGCACCTACGCCATCTCGCTGCACGCGCCCGGCTACGTCGATCGCACCGTGTACGTCTCGCTTCCCTCCGCGACGCCGACCAGCCTCGCGGTCGCGCTCGACACCGACGCCACCACCGGCGGCCCGGTCGTCACCGTCGCCGACGAGCTTCAGGCCGGGTTCGGTGCCGCCGTGTCGCTCGCCGCCACCGTCGTCGATCCTGGCAGCGACCCGGCCCAGCTCGTCTACGCCTGGAAGCAGACCGCGGGTCCGACCGTGACGCTCTCGGGCGCCACCACCGCGACGCTCGGCTTCACCACGCAGGCGCTCCCCGACGCCCTCGGAGGCTCGCTCGCCGAGGCACGCTTCGGCGCGCTCGGGCTCGACGGCGACCAGGCCGGTCACTACGTGTTCGAGCTCTCCGTCGGCGACGCCGAGGGGCACACGACGCGCATCGAGACCCACGTCTCGGCCACGCCGCCGACCACCGGGCTGCTCGACGCTCCCCTCGGCCTGCCCGTCTGGCTCCAGGGTGACGGCGCGCTCGTCTCCCCCCCGCAGACGACGTGGAGCTGGACGCTCGACACCACCGCGGCGCCCGGCTCGACCGCGACGCTCGCCGCCGCTTCGTCGCAGTTCCCCCACTTCACGCCCGACGTCGTCGGCACCTACCACCTGACCGAGGCCACCTCGGGCAAGAGCCTGACGGTGTACAGCGGCGTCTGGATCGGCGAGTCGGGCGCGACGCCCCCCGCGTCGTGCACCACGTGCCACGACGGCACGCAGGCCCCGGCGAAGTTCGCCGAGTGGGCCGGCACCGCGCACGCCACCACGTTCGGCCGCGGGCTCGACGGCAGCCTCGGCACCACCTTCGGCGCCGCCTGCGCCTCGTGCCACGCGCTCGGCGCGTCGTCCGTCGCCGACAACCAGGGCTTCGACGACGTCGCGCGCACCGCGGGCTGGTCGTTCCCCGCGTCGCTCCAGGCGGGCAACGCGGCCGACTTCGTCACCAAGTCCCCCGAGGTCGCGCGCTCGGCGAACGTGCAGTGCGAGAGCTGCCACGGCCCGCACGACGGCGCGCACCCCGAGCAGGTCGGCGCGCGCGTGTCGTTCGCGGCCTCGGTCTGCGCGAGCTGCCACCAGCAGGCGCCGTCGTACGACATCCCGCGCCAGTGGCGCGCGAGCCTGCACGCGCAGGGCGACCTCGCGCGCACCGAGGCGACGTACGAGGCGCGCGGCACCACCGCCGCGCACTGCGGGCGTTGCCACGCCGCGCAGGGCTTCGCGCAGTACGTCGATCAGCTCGCGATCGGCAACCCGGGCGTGCTCACCAAGGACGGCCTGCCGGCCTCGGCGTCCAACGCCGCCGACGAGGCCTTCCTCCGCGGCCTCGGCCTCGAGCTCGCGCGCGTCGAGCCCCCGACCTGCGCCGCGTGCCACGACCCGCACGACGCGTCGAACCCGTCGCAGCTCCGCGTGTGGGACACCATCGCCTCGCTGCCCAACGGCCTCACCGGCATCGCCGGCGCCGGCAAGGGGGCGCTCTGCATGGCGTGCCACAACACGCGCAACGGCGAGCACACCGACGTGGCCGGGGCGCCGACCTCGTACGCGGCGCCGCACGCGGGCGCACAGACCGACGTGCTGTACGGCTTCAACGCCTACTTCGTCTCGCGCATGACGCCGTCGGCCCACCTCGCCGTCGC
>CAITLX010000908.1 GCA_903893335.1 uncultured delta proteobacterium
CGCGCTCGACGCCGCGCTCGCCCCCACGACGAGGGCCGACGCCCTGCGCCGCGTCGTCGATGCGCTCGCGGCGGGGCAGGCTCCGGCCGCAATCGACATCGCCAGCTTCGTCGGCCCCGTCACCGGGGCCTGGCTGGTAGCCCCGCCCGCGACGCAGGCCGACTGCACCGCCATCGCGCGCCAGATTGGCACGCTGGCCTCTGCCGCGGACCTCCCCGCCGATCAGGCCGCGCTCGAGCCGGCTCTGGCCGCAAGCTGGTCATCGGCGAGCTGCGCCGGCCGCGCGCTGCCCGAGGTGAGCAAGGCGTGCCTGCTCGGGGCGTCCTCGCTCGCGGCGTTCAGCGCGTGCGCTCTGCCCATGCACCCCGACGCCGACGCAGCGCTCTCGTTCCTCGCCGGACGCTGGGTGGGCACGGGCGCCGAGGGGGCCGTCGCCTGGGCGGCCCCGCGCGCCGTCGCCGCCGCGAAGAAGACATCGCTCGAGCTCAAGGGCAGCGCAGCGAGCTTCACCCTGGACGACAAACCCAACGCGGGCACGCTCGAGGTCGAGCGCGCCGACGAGGCCTCGTGCACGGTGAAGCTGCCCGTCGGCCCGCGGCCGGCGGTCACGTGCGTCGGCGTCGACGAGTTCGGTGACGCGTACACGGTGCCCGGCTGCACCCGCAAACCGGCGATGTCGGCGGGCAGCGCCGAGTACCTGGTGGAGTTCGCCGGCGACGACACGATCCGGTTGCACGAACCGAGCGAGAAGGTCGCCACCATTCTCACGAGAGTCGCTCGATGACCTCCGCCTCGCCTCCGCCGGCTGTCATTCCCGACGAGTTCGGCCTCGTCGGCACCGTCATCGCCCAGCGTTTCCGCGTCGAGCGTCCCGTCGGCAGCGGGGGCTTCGGGCTCGTCTACCGCGCCACGCACCTCGGCTTCGATCGCCCCGTCGCCGTCAAGTGCCTGCGGGTTCCGCCGCAGCTCGACGCCACCGAGCGCGCGAGGTTCCTCAAGCGCTTCCAGGACGAGGGGCGCCTGATGTTCGAGCTGTCGAACCTCCACGCAGGCATCGCCAAATCGATCGAGGTCGGCAGCGTCGAGACCTCCCTCGGCAGCGTGCCCTACCTCGTGCTCGAGTGGCTCGAGGGGCGCTCGCTCGCCGAGCTGCTCGACGAGGCGCGCGACACCAGCCGCGTCGCGCCCGCGCTCCCGAAGATCATCTCCTACCTCGACTCGGCAGCAGGCGCGCTCGCCGCGGCGCACGACCGAGGCGTCGTGCACCGCGACATCAAGCCCGCCAACCTCTTCCTGTCCGACGTGATGGGCAAGCGCACCGCCAAGCTGCTCGACTTCGGCATCGCCAAGGTCATGCAGGGCGCGACGACGGTGGGCTCGGCCCGCACGACGCGCCAGGGCGCCGCCGAGTCGATGTTCACGCCGATGTACGCGGCGCCCGAGCAGTGGGTCACGCGCTTCGGAGCGACGGGTCCCTGGACGGACGTCTTCTCCTTCGCGCTCGTCTGCGTCGAGCTGCTCACGATGCAGCCCGCGCTCAGCGGGCCCGATCTGCCGCAGTTCATGGGCGAGTGCATCGACGCGAGCCGGCGCCCGACCCCTCGCAACCGCGGCGTCGAGGTCTCGGACGCCGTCGAGCGGGTGTTCCTGCGCGCGCTCGCGGTGCAGCCGAGCGAGCGCTACGCGAACATGGGCGCGTTCTGGTCCGACCTCGTGCAGGCCGCGACCGGCGCCCCCGCGCGCGGGCTCGATGTCGCTTCACGCCCGTCGCTGCCAGGGTCCACCGTCCTCGGCGGCCCGTCGCCCACCATGGTCGCGGCGATGGCCGGCGCGGGCACCACGACCGGGCCAGCCTTCATCCGCATTCCGCCCCCGCCGCCGAGCGCGCACCGGCCGGGAGGCCCCCGAAGCTGGATGCTGCTCGCCGCCGGCGGCGTCGGACTCGCGATCCTCGCTACCGTCGCAGCCGTCGCCCTGCCGCACGGCGACGACACGCTCGCGGTCGTCGCGACGCCACCGACGCGCGCCGCCGCTGGAGCACCCGCGACAACCACCCAAGCTCCGACGCCCGCTGCGCGCGGCAAGACCGCACCCGCGGCGCTCGATGGCGGCGTCGCGCCGAAGCTCCCCGGCTCGGTCACGGTCATCTGCACGCCGTTCTGCGACGCAATCTCGGTCGATGGCAAGCCGCTCGGCCCGTCTCCGGTGCTCTCCACCTCCGCCGAGGCGGGTCGCCGCACGGTCCTCGCGACGCGCTACGGCGCCCCCCCGCGGCGCCTCGACGTCGTCGTCAAACCGGGCAAGGAGTCATTCCTGTCGGTCTCCATGGAGCCGTGACCCCCTTGCGACCCAGCCGCGCGCCTCTCGATCGGTCCGTCGCGTCACTCCTGCTCGTCGCGCTGCTCGGCGCGCTCGACACCGGGTGCGCGCAGATCGGCGTGACGCAGCAGCGCACCGTGCGAACCGTCGAGCGCCGGACGTCCAAGCCCATCGTCACCGGCCACTCGGGCAAGGCCACGGTACGCGCGACGGTCGTGGACGACACGCTGTCCATCGTGGCGCTCGACCGGCCTGTCTGCACCACCTACGCCGAGGAGCGCCGCGAGGCGGTCACCGCCAACACCCGCACGCAGACCGGCTTCACGACCGGCCTCGCGATGCTCACCACCATCATCGCCGGAGGCTTCGCGGGCTACGCCTTCGCCAAGGCTCCCGACGCCCCGACCGACAAGCCCGCCGGGTGCGACTCGTCGGGCTCGGGCGGTTCGGGAGGCTCAGGCGGCTCCGCGGGCTCGAGCAATTCGGACAAGTGCCCCCTGACCAAGGGAGATCTCAACGTCATCGGCGGCGTGCTCGCCAGCGTCGCCGGCACGACCTTCCTCATCGGCGCGGTGGACGCAGTGCGAAGCTCCGACTCCGTGGAGGTGACGTCGCTCGGCTGGGAGCGCACGGGCGACCCGGAGAAGACGCCGTGCGGCGAATCGGCGCCGCTGGCCGACACCTCCGTCGAGGTCGACATCGGCGGCGTGGCGACGAAGGCCACGACTGGGCGCAACGGGACGGCGAGCTACGACGTGGGGATTCGCACCGCTACCCCAGATGGCGCCTCGCGCGACACCTCCGCCTTCGCCGTGAAGTTCTGGCAGGCGAGCAAGGTCGTCGTGCGCGTGGCGGGCGACGACGCATCCACGACCTCGAGCTTCACGATCGAGCCACGCGCGATTGCTGGGTACGGCGAACAGGTCGGCGCCAAACGGGCGGGCCTCGCGGCAGCCGAGGCGGCCGTCGCCGAGCGGGCGCGCAGGGCGCTCGCCGCCGAGGAGCTTCGGAGGGACGAGGCCGACTGGGCAGGATCGGGCTGGGCCGTGTGCGCCGCCCCCACCGAGGCGAACGACTGCTTCGGCGTGGCCGGCTACATCCGCCGCTTCCCCTCCGGCGCGCACGCCACCCAGGCGCGCGAGGTGCTCGGTCGCTCGGCGCCCCGCATCGCCGCGCTGCACGCAGAGGAGGCGCAGAAGCAAGAGGCCGAGGACCGCAAGCGCAAGGCCGAAGAGGCCGCGGAAGAGCGCAAACGCAAGGCCGAGGAGGCCGCCGAGGAGCGCGCGCAGGCCGCCGAAGCCTTCCGCGAGAAGCTGGCTGCGCAGGAGACCTTTCGCAAATGCCGCGAGGCCTGCAAGCCCGTCTGCCGCGCCCTGGCGCGCCGCATTCCGGCAAAAGTGTGCCTGCAAGCGTGCGTCGAAGAGCGGTGTCAGTGAGGGCTTCACCGGATTCCGGCGCCGCCGCCTCGCCCTCCGCCCACGCGGCGTAGACTCTCCGCACTCCCGATGCCCAAGCGCTCCACCCCATCTCCTCGCGCGACGCCCGGGCGGCGACGCGACCCGTTCGAGCCAGCGATCGAGCGCGCCGCGCGGCGCAAGAGCGAGCCCTTTCCGTTCGTCCTCGACGAACTCGCCGAGCTCGACGTGCGCACGCGCCCGATGTTCGGCTGCCTCGCCGTCTACGTGCGCGAGCGCATCGTCTTCGTGCTGCGCGACAAGGGGCCGGGCGACGCCGACAGCGGCGTGTGGGTCGTCTTCGAGCCCGAGCACTTCGCGTCTCTGCACGCCGTGCTGCCCGACCTCGAGCCCATTGCCCTCTTCGGCGACAAGGTCCGCGGCTGGAAGAAGCTCTCGGCGCAGGCCGCCGACTTCGAGCAGTCCGTCCTCACGGCCTGCGCGCTCGTCGTCGGCGACGACCCGCGCATCGGCAAGGTGCCCGGCACCAAGGGCCCGAAGCGACCCCGCTCGCCGAAGGCCAAACCCAAGGCGGAAGCGATGCCCAAGGCCGCGCCGAAGCGCAAAGCCCGGTGACGCGGGCCCGCTGCTACGCTCCCCCCAGTCTCGCCCCATGCTACCCGCTTCGCCCACCACGCCCACGACCGATCCGCTGCACGCGCAGGCCAGCGCGCGCGTCGGCACCGTCGTGCGTGGCAAGTGGCGGCTCGACGCGCTGCTCGGCGTCGGCGGCATGGCCGCGGTGTACGCCGCGACGCACCGCAACGGCGCGCGCGCAGCGCTCAAGGTCTTGCACCCGCAGCTTGGTCTGCACGGCGAGGCGCGCACGCGCTTCCTGCGCGAGGGCTACGTCGCCAACACCGTCGAGCACCCCGGCGTCGTGCGCGTGCTCGACGACGACGAGACCGACGACGGCGCGCCCTACCTCGTCATGGAGCTGCTCGACGGCGAGACGCTCGACGCGCGCGTGGCGCGCATGGGGGGCGCGATGCCCGTCGCCGAGGCGCTCGGCGCGACCGATCAGCTCCTCTCGGTGCTCGTCGCGGCGCACGCGAAGGGCATCCTGCACCGCGATCTCAAGCCCGAGAACGTCTTCGTCACCACCGACGCCACGGTGAAGGTGCTCGACTTCGGCATCGCGCGCATGCGCGAGCTCTCGTCGCAGAGCAACGCCACGCGCGACGGCAGCACGATGGGCACGCCCGCCTTCATGGCGCCCGAGCAGGCGCGCGGCCTGCACAGCGAGGTGGACGCGCGCGCCGATCTCTACGGCGCGGGCGCGACGCTCTTCGCGTGCCTCGCCGGGCGCGCGCCGCACGTCGGCCGCACCTCGAACGAGACGCTGCTCAGCGCCATGACCGAGCCGGCGCCGCCGCTCGCCAGCCTCGACCCCGCCATCCCCGCCGCCGTCGCTGCCTTCGTCGATCGGGCGCTCGCCTACGCCGCAGACGACAGGTTCGCCGACGCCGAGGCGATGCAGGGCGCGCTGCGCGACGCCTGGGCCTCCATCAGCCGCGACCCGGCACCCGCGCCGACCGCCACCGCGCTCTGGGCACCCGCCACCGACGCGCCCCCCTCGACCGAGCCCGCGAGCGCGCC
>CAITLX010000909.1 GCA_903893335.1 uncultured delta proteobacterium
GTCGGGCACCTCGACGGCGAACGCGCCGCGCAGCGCGCGCGCCAGCCAGACGCGCGTCGCGCCTGCGCCCTCGGGCAGCGCGGCGATCGCCCCCGCGTCGTCGCCGAGCCACGCGCCTCCGGGCGCGCCGATCGAGCGCACCGCGAGGGTGGTCGCCCCCCAGCGCACCGTCACGACGAGCACCTCGCTGCGGGTCTCGCTCTCCTCGTTCGT
Organism: uncultured delta proteobacterium; assembly: GCA_903893335.1. Lineage (GTDB taxonomy): Bacteria > Myxococcota_A > Polyangia > Polyangiales > Polyangiaceae > CAITLX01. The sequence goes on from CAITLX010000909.1 coordinate 214, forward strand.
CGCGCACACGTCTAGCTGCGAAGCCATGGCTGGATGCTCCTCTCGCGCCGGCGCGCGCCGCGCCGGGGGTCCGGCGCTCGGCGCGTCTGGTGGTTCCGGCGGCTCACTCGTACCGACAGCGCGCAGCGGCCGGTGGTTCCCGGCGCCGCGATCTTCGCGTGGGAGCGCACGAGTGCGGCGTGGCTGCACGGCGGGCGTGCTACATCCGGGCTCGTGCGCACCCGCTCCCTCGGCAAGACGGGCCTCGAGGTCACGGAGCTCGCGCTCGGCACCTGGGGGCTGTCGGGCGACGCGTACGGCCCGGTCGCGCGCGAGGACGCCGAGAAGGTCGTCGCGCGCGCCGTCGAGCTCGGCGTCACGCTCTTCGAGACCTCCGACGCGTATGGCCGCGGCGCCGCCGAGGAGATCCTCTGCGCGCAGCTCGCGGCCTCGCCCGACGCCGTCGTCGTGACGAAGCTCGGCACCGACCGCGCGAGCGAGCCTGCGCGCAAGCGCTTCGATCCCGCGTGGCTGCGCGAGGCCGCGGCGAGGTCCGCCGAGCGGCTCGGCCGCGCCCCGGTCGCGCTGCTGCACAACCCGACCGCGAGCGCCGTCTCGCTCGGCGAGGCCACGGGCGCGCTCGCCGAGCTGGCCGCGTCCGGCACGCTGCGAAGCTGGGGCGTCAGCGCAGGCGACGCCGACGTGGCGCGCGCCGCGCTCGCCGCCGGCGCGCCGGTGCTCGAGGTCGCCTACAACGCGTTCCACGTCGCCGATCTGCACCCGCTCACCGCCGCGATCGCCGAGGCCGGCGCGGGGCTGCTCGCGCGCTCGGTGCTCGCGCACGGCCTGCTGGCGGGCATGTGGCGCATCGATCGCGTCTTCGCCGAGCACGATCACCGCTCGCAGCGCTGGGCGAAGGACGAGCTGCGCACGCGCATCATGCAGCTCGGCGCGCTCCGGCCCCTCGTGTCGAAGGACGTGCTCACGCTGCGCGCCGTCGCGCTGCGCTTCGTGCTCGCCAACGATCTCGTCTCGAGCGCGGTGATCGGCCCGCGCAGCGTGATGCAGCTCGAGCAGCTCGCGCGCGAGGCCGGCAAGGGGCCCCCCTACCTGCTCGACGCCGCGCTCGCGCGGCTGCCCGACGACCTCGAGCGGCTGGGGCTCGCGTGGTGAGCTCGCGCGCGGCCGACCTCGAGGCGCTGCACGCCATCGCGCGCGACGCGGCTGCGGTCATCGCGCGCGTGTACGCCACCGACTTCGCCGTCGACTACAAGGGGCCCGCCGATCCGGTCACGCGCGCCGACCGCGAGGCCAACGACCTCATCTGTGCGCGGCTCGCGGCGGCGTACCCCGGCGTGCCCATCGTCGCCGAAGAGAGCGACCCCGCGACGTTCGAGGGTTTTCACCGCGCCGAGCGCGCGTTCTTCGTCGACCCGCTCGACGGCACGCTCGAGTTCGTCGCGAAGAATGGTCAGTTCGCCGTGATGATCGGCCTGGTCGAGGCCGGTCGCGCGGTGCTCGGCGTGGTGCTCGCGCCGGCCACGGGCATCGCGTGGCTCGGCGCGCTCGGCGAGGGCGCGTGGCGCGTCGGCGCGAGCGGCGAGCGCGAGTCCGTGCGCGTCACCCAGACCGCCCGCGCCGAGGACGCGACCGTGCTCGTGTCGCGCTCGCACCGCGGCGCGCGCCTCTCGGCGGTGCTCGACGGGCTCGCGCCGCGCGAGGCCCGCCCCCACGGCGGCGCGGGGCTCAAGGGGGCGCTCGTCGCGGCCGGCGACGCGGACGTCTACTTGCAGCCGGGGCGCGCGGGCAAGCGCTGGGACGCCTGCGCCATCGACGCGCTGGTGTGCGCCGCCGGCGGGCGCTTCACCGACGCCGCTGGCGCGGCCATCGACTACACGAGCGGCGCGCTCGACAACGCCGCGGGGCTCGTGGCGACCAACGGGCTGCTGCACGCGCGGGTGATCGAGGCGATCGCGGCGGTGGGGGCGTAGCTTCGAGCGACGGTGGCTCGGCCAGCGGACGGCGCGGCGAGCGGCGCCGTCCGACCCGCCGCGCAAGCTCGTCGCCGCCGCTGCTACGACGGGCCAAGCCTGCGCGCGCGACGCGCGATCGCCTCGCGCGCGACCGCGGCGTCGTCGAACGGACGGACCTTCTCTCCGACGTGCTGGGTGCGCTCGTGCCCCTTGCCGGCGAGCACGACGACGTCGTCGACGCCGCTCTCGGCGATCGCGCGCTCGATCGCGCGACGTCGATCGAGCTCCACGATGACGGACGCTCCCGGCGTGATCCCGGCGCGGATCGCCTCGGCGATCGCGCGCGAGGACTCGCCGCGCGGGTTGTCGCTCGTCAGCACGACCTGGTCGGCGGCGGACGCCGCGGCGCCCATCGCCGGTCGCTTGCCGCGGTCGCGCTCGCCCCCCGCGCCGAACACCACGGTGAGCTTCCCGCGCCCTGCCAGGGCGCGCGCGGTCTCGAGCGTTCGCGCGAGCGCGTCGGGCGTGTGGGCGTAGTCGACGACGACGCAGGGCGCGCGCGCCACGACCTCGAAGCGGCCCGGCGGCGGCGCTGCCGCGGCGATCGCGGCGAGGGCGGCGTCGCGCGGCACGCCGAGGGCCTCGGCGGCGAGCCAGGCAGCGACCGCGTTCTCGGCGAAATGGGCGCCGATCGCCCGCGTCGATACGGTCACGGTCGAACCGGCGAGGCGCACCTCGACCCGCGTCCCCGAGGCGTCGATGACGGGCACGCCGCCGTCCGCGTCGAGCGGCTCGATCGCGTCGCCGCGCGTCGTGACGCCGTAGCGGACGACGCGCGCGTGGGCGGGCACGATCTCGGCCAGCAGCGTCGCGGCGCGATCGCGCCCGTTGAGGACGGCCACGCCGCCGGGAGGAAGCGCGACGAAGAGCTGCGCCTTGCTCGCGAGGTAGTGCTCCGCGGTCCCGTGCGCGTCGAGGTGATCGCGCGTCAGGTTGGTGAAGACCGCCACTTCGCAGGGCACTCGCTGGGCGAAGCCCTCCGCGAGCGCCTCGCTCGTGGTCTCGACCGCCGCGAACGCGCCGCCTCGCTGCGCGCAGGCGTGCAGCGCCGCGTAGAACCCGTCGAGGGTGTGCGCGACCTCGAGCGGCTCGTCGCGGCCGTCGCCATGCACCAGCGACGTGCCGAGCGTCGTCGCCCGCGCGACCGGCGCGTGCGCCCTCGCGAGCGCCGCCGCGAGCAGCGTCGTCGTCGTCGTCTTTCCGTTGGTGCCCGTGACCCCAGCGCAGCGGAGGCCATGCGGAACGAGCGGGCTCATCTACGGATGCGTGGCGCTCGCGGCGGGTGCGGGTGCGGCGGGCGCTGCGCTCGCGAAGGGCGGAGCCGCGACGTGCGCGGGGGGCGTGGGAGGGTGCCTGAAGCCCGGAGGGGGCATCGGCGTGACCGGCACCGGGGGCGCGACGGGCTTCGCGCTCGCGGCGGGCGGGGCCACGACCTGGGCGGTGGGCGCAGGAGGGGGCTTCAGGCCCGGGGGCAGCATGGGAGGGGTCGGCACCGGGCGCGCAGGAGGCGGCACAGGCGCGACCGGCTTCCCGCCGGCGCCCTCCGCCGTCGGCCCGAGGGGGCGAGGCGGCATGCCCGGGAAGCTCCATTGCCCCACCTTCGGAGGGCAACCCTCCGCGGTCGGGCCTCGGCAGTCTCGGCAAGGCGCCCCCATCGAGAAGCTGCGACCCTCTGCGTCGAACACGGGCGGTTGCCCGCCTTCGCCCATGGGCGGCCGGGCTCCCTCGCCGGTCGGGCCGCGATAACCCTCTCCCGTCGGAGGGCGTGCGCCGCCTTCGCTCGTGGGCGGCCGCATGCCGCCCTCGCCGGTCGGGCCGCGATAGCCCTCTCCCGTCGGGCCGTGGGAGCTGCGCTCGACGGCCTGGCTCCAGGCTACGCCGCTCAGGTCCATCCCGCAGGCTCGGTTGATTCGAAAGTAGTAGTCCGCGTCCCAGCGCCACTGATCCTCGGAGGCGTATTGGGAGCGGGGGGGAGGAAACACCGGCACCCAACCGTTGCTGCTGGGCGTCGGCACGGGCACGAGCACACCCGCCGGCGTGGCCGTGGGCACCGGCGTCGGGGTCACACCGGGCTTCGTCGCCACGGGTGTCGGCGTCGGCGTCACGCCCGGCTTCGTCGCTGCCGGCGTCGCGGTCGCCACCGGAGCCACCGGCTTGGCCGGGAGAATGGCGGGCTTCACCGTGACGCCCTTGGGCGCCGCGACGGCGGTGACCGCGGGCGCAGGGGGCGCTGGCGTGCTGGGCGCAGCCTTCGCGATGGGCGCTGGTGTGCTGGGCGCAGCCTTCGTCGCTGGCGGAGGGGTCGCAGCGCTGGCCGGCGCCGGTGCGGCCTTCGCAGCGGGTGCTGCGGGCGCGGGCGCCGGATTCACGGGCGCGTCCGGCCCGCCGCCGGGCTGGGTGGAGATGACGCACGCGCCTTGCGACAGCAGTGCAACCAGGCCGAGAAAACGAA
>CAITLX010000910.1 GCA_903893335.1 uncultured delta proteobacterium
CCCTCCGCTTCCACAGGTCGTACGCGGTCGTGCGGGAGATGCCGATCTCCTTGGCGGCCTTCGGGAGGCTGCCGCCATTCTGCGCGAGCGCCTCGCGCAGGCGCACGAGCGTGGGGAGCTTGGCCATCGGCGCGGTCGAGCCTATCGGTCCCGTCTGTCCCGTCGCCCCGGTCGGCGTGGCGGGGTCGTCGGTGACGGGCGAGCGCCCGGCGTGGGCCGGCAGGTGGGCGGCGCCGACCTCGCTCGCGCGGTCGCGCTCGGCGGCGAGCACGGCGGCCTTCACGGCGCGCAGCAGGCCGCGCACGTTCTCGCCGCGCCAGGGGCGCAGGCAGCAGGCCTCGACGAACCCCATCGCGGGCCGCATCGGCGCCGCGGCGCGCGCGTCGGCAAGCTGGCGCAGCGCGAGCCGCACCAGCCAGGGGATCTCCTCGCGCCGCGCGCGCAGTGGCTCGAGCAGGACCTCGACCTCGGCGAGGCGCACGTAGAGGTCCTCGCGGAACGCGCCGGCCGCGATCATCGCGCGCACGTCGCGGTTGGTCGCCGACACGAGGCGCACGTCGATGGGCGTCGCCGTCTCGGCCCCGACCGGCGTCACGCGCCGCTCTTGCAGCACGCGCAGCAGGCGCGGTTGCACCAGCGGCGCCATGTCCCCCACCTCGTCGAAGAAGAGCGTGCCGCCGTGCGCCAGCACGAGCTTGCCCTTCTGGTCGCGCTCGGCCCCCGAGAACGCCCCGCGCCGGTGGCCGAAGAGCTGCGACTCGGCAAGCTCGGCCTTCACCGTGGTCGCGTCGACCTCCTCGAGCGGGCCGCGTCGCCCGGTCGCTGCGTGGTAGCGCCGCGCCGCCTGCTCCTTGCCCGTGCCGCTCTCGCCGCGCACGAAGAGCGCGAGCCCCGCCTCGCCCGCGGCGCGCACCTGCGAGAGCGTCGCGGCGTGGCGCGGCCCCACGACGTAGTCGCGCCCCGCGTGGTCCTGCTCGACCCCGGTGCTCCGCTCCTCGAACGGCGTCACGTCCTCGACCACCAGCGCGAGCGACGCGCCGAGGCTCACGAGCGCCTCGCCCGCCAGCAGCGCGCGCCCCGTGACGCGCTCCCCCTCGACCCAGGTGCCGTTCTTGCCGAGGTCGTCGAGCAGCACGCCCCCCGGCGCGAGCGTCAGCGTCGCGTGCCGCCCCGACACCACCTCGTCGTCCACGACGAGCTCCGACCGCGCCGACCGCCCCAGCGTCAGCGGCCCGGCCCCGAAGCGCACCGCGCGGCACACCGGCGCGCCCGCCTCCTCGATGAGCACCACCCCGGGCCGCGGCAGCGCCACGCGCCCCCCGGGCGTCACGGGCACGCACGTCGGCATCGTCGGGTCGTCGTTCGACACGGCGCGCGAGGGTAGCCGAGCGCAGGGCCCCGGGTCGATGGCTGGAGAAGGCGGAGAGGCGGGTGGACAGGCTGGGCGACCCGCGCGCCGCCGATCGGCCGATAAACCGAGATCAACCCCACTCCGAGGCTCGGGCCGACCCGGCGCGTGGGGTTCGACTCCCGTCGGAGGGTCGGCTCGACCCGCAAAAACGAGTCTCGATCGGTTTCGAGGATCGGGACGACCCGCAGAAATGAACTCAACCCCGTTCCGAGGCTCGCTCCCACCCGGCAGACCGACTCCAACCCCCTTCGGAGGGTCCGGCCTACCCGCGAACTCGAGTCCAACCCCATCGGGAGGATCGCCCCGACCCCGCGATCCGAGACGATCTCGATTTCGAGGATCGCGCCCACCCGCCAGATCGAGATCATCGTACCCGCTGCACGAACCCCGTCTGACGTGATGGTGAGCGGGTAGACGATGATGGTGGGGTGGAGACGGGAGCGCGCTCAGCTCGACGGAGACTGCTGTTGGGTGGGCAGCGGCGGCGGCACGGTGAGCGTGCCGACCTCGCGGTCGAGCTCGGCGGGGTCGAGGCGGGCGCGGGTTTGAGCCCAGAAGTTGGGAGCCAGCTCGAGGTAGCGGTCTCTCGGCCAGTGGGCGAGCACGCGGAAGAAGTCGCGGACGTAGGCCTCGGGGTCGAGACGGTGCAGGCGTGCGGAGGCGATGAGCGAGAAGAGGTGCCCGGCGCTCTCGGCGTGGTCGTCGCTGCCGACAAAGAGCCAGGCGCGTCTGCCGACGGCGATTGTGCGCAGAGCGCGCTCGCTGCGGTTGTTGTCGAGCGCG
>CAITLX010000911.1 GCA_903893335.1 uncultured delta proteobacterium
CCGGCGTGGCTCGCCGCGCACGGGCACGACCGGCTGCTCGCGCTCGCGGCGGGCGCGCTCGTCGGCGGCGCGCTTCAGGTCGTGGCGCAGGTGCCGGCGCTGCGCGCCATCGGCGTGGCGGGGTGGCCGCGCTTCACGCTGCGCGACCCGCGGGTGCGCCAGGTGCTGCGGCGCATGGTCCCGATGCTCGCGGGCATCGGCGTCTACGCCGTCGACCTCATGATCGCGCGGCGCTTCCTCTCGTCGCTCCCCGAGGGCTCGCAGAGCTGGTTCTCGTGGGCGATGCGCCTGTGCGACTTCCCGCAGGGCATCTTCGTGCTCGCGCTGCAGGCCGCCACGCTGCCGTCGCTCGCCAAGCTCGCCGCCGCGGGCATGGAGGAGGAGGTCGAGGCCACCTACGCGTACGGCATGCGCCTGGCGATGTTCGTCGCGGTGCCCGCCACGGCGCTCGTCGTCGGCCTCGCGCGGCCGCTGGTCGTCCTGCTGTTCGAGCGCGGGGCGTTCGACGCCCTCTCGTCCACCGAGACGGCGCACGCGCTGGTGGCGCAGGGGGTCGGCATCTGGACGGTGGCCGCGGTGCGGCAGCTGTTGCCCGTGTTCTACGCGCTCGGCGACACGCGCACGCCGGTGCTCGTGTCGGCCATCGACCTCATCGCGTTCATCGTGCTCGCGTTCGTGCTGCGTGGGCCGCTCGGCCACGTCGGCGTCGGCTGGGCGGTGGCCGGCTCGAGCTTCGTGCAGATGGCGCTGCTCTGGGCGACGCTCGGCAGGCGCCTTCGCAGCCTGCGGCTCGGCGAGATCGCAGCCTCGGTGGCGCGCACCGCGGCGGCCTCGGTGCTCGCGGCGGTAGGGGCCGCGACGGCGGCCCGGCTGGCCTACGTCGGCCCGGGACCGCTCGCGCGGCTCTTGCCCGGGGCAGCGGGGCTGGCTGCGTTCGGCGCGATCTTCGTCGCGGCTGCGTGGGCGCTCGGCAGCACCGAGCTCGAGGCTCTCCTCGGCGCGGCGGCACGCCGGCTGCGCGCCCGGCGCGGAAGGGTGTAGACACCGACCGTGGCCAAACCCCGTCCCGCTCCCCAGATCATCGACGCCAGCTTCACCGCGGGCGCCGCGACCCTCGAGAGCCTGCCCGCGCCCTCGCTCGCGGAGGTCGCGTTCGCGGGGCGATCGAACGTCGGCAAGTCGAGCCTGATGAACGCCCTGACCGATCGCCGCAACCTCGTGCGCGCGAGCAACACGCCGGGCACGACGCGCGCGCTCAACCTGTTTCACCTGCGCGCTGCCGACGGCCTCGAGCTTCAGCTGGTCGACCTGCCGGGTTACGGCTTCGCGCAGCGCTCGAAGCACGAGCGCAAGGTGTGGGGGAAGCTCATCGAGTCGTACCTCACCACGCGCGTCACGCTGCGCGCGGTCGTGCTGCTCATCGACGTGCGCCGCGGCGTCGAGGACGACGACCGCGAGCTGCTCGATTTCATGGCCGCCGCGAAGGGGGCGTCGAGGGCGGCTCCGCGCGTCATCGTCGTCGTCACGAAGATCGACAAGCTGGCCTCATCGGGCCGCAAGCCCGCCGTCGGGGCGATCCAGAAGGCGCTCGGCCTGCCGGTGCTCGGCTTCTCGGCCCACACCCACGAGGGGCGCGACGAGCTCTGGAGCGCGGTGCGCCGCGCCGTGCTCGGCGACCCGATCGCCGTGCCGAATCCCGACGCCGAGCCCTGATCGGAAGCGCGTCGAGCGCTGCTCAGCCCCGATCGGAAGCGCGTCGCGCGCTGCTCAGCCCCGATCAGAAGCGCGTCGGGCGCGGCTCAGCGCGGGCGTCGCGGGTCGTGGGGCGAGGGGACGTTCGCGCGGACCGTCTCGGCGGTCTCGAAGCGCAGCGGCGGCGGCGTCATGCGCGCCTCGCTCGACGCCGGGGGCGGCACCAGGCGCCCCGACGGCGGCGCGCCGTCTTCGGCGCGCGACTTGGCCAGGCGGTCGAACGACTCGACGAGGCTCGGGCCCAGCGCCTTCGCGTAGCGCGCGGCCACGAGCACCGGCCTCGCACCCGCGCCGGAGGGGATGACGACCTTGCACCCGCCGTCGTCGGCGGCGGTCTCGCTCGCGGTCGCGTCGAGCTCGTGCAGCACCACGGCGAGGAAGAAGCCGGCTGCCGCCATCGTCTCGCCGCGTTCGGAGGGCCTGCCGGCGGTGCGCCACGCGAGCAGCGCGGCGTCGACCCGCTGAAGCCCCGAGCGGTCGAGCGGCACGCGCTCGGGCACGAGCGGCATGCGCCCCTCGTGCACCGCGCGGCCGATGTCGAGCAGCGCGTCGACCGTGGAGCTCGTGGCGCGCCCCGGAGCGCGCTGCACGCGGTCGCGCCGCACGAGGTCGAACCACTGCGACGAGTACGACGAGGCGGGGCGCACGGCGGGCTGCGCCGGCGTATCGGGCACGAGATCGCGAGGAGCCGCCGCGGAGCTGGCGTGGCCCGCCGAGCGCATCGACGGGACGAAGCCGCCGGGCGGAGGGTGCGACCAGACGGCCTCGGCGCTCGGGATCAGCGCCCCGTTCTCGGACGACGGCGGCGCGTCGCCTTCGGCGAGGAACCACCCCGTCGCGGCGCGGCGCTCCTCGATGACGGGGCGCTGCCCGGGCAGGCGAAGCGAGGCTGGCGGGGGAGGCGCCGGAGTGGGAGCGGGGGGCGGCGCGACGGGGATGCGGCGCGGCACGGCCACGGGCTCGCGCCCGATCATGGCGCGGACCTCCTCGGCGGGTGGTGCGGGGGGCGGCGTGGGCGCTCGAGCGCCGCTCATGCGGGCCTCCCAGGTGTTCGGGGGCTCGACGCGCTCGGGCGCCGGCGCGGCCACTGATGCGGCGGCGGGGCTCGACGGCTGATCGCACGCCGCGGGGCTCGACGGCATCTCGCGCACGGCGGGGCTCGAAGGAAACTCGCGGCCTGCGACGCTGGGCGGCTGCTCGCGCGCGGCGGGGCTGGAGGGCTGCTCGCGCGCTGCGGGGTTGGACGGACGCTCGCGCGGCTCGGGGCTCGAGGGAAACTGCTTGAGGTTCTCGATGCCGTAGGCGGGGCGCGACGCGGCCTCGACCTTGCCGTCGAGCTGGCCGAGCACGCGCTCGCCGCGAGCCCGAGCCGAGGCGACGTCGGCGCGCGCCGCCACGCTCGCGAACAGCTCGGCCCGCGCGCGGTCGCCCTGTCGGAAGTAGAGCGTGGCCAGCAACGCCGTGGCCTCGACGAGGTCGGGCTGCTCGCCCACGAGATCCATCACGTCGCGCAGGACCTCGCGGTCGGGGCGCCGGTGGAAGACGGTATCGAAGAGGTAGAGCAGGTACCGGTACTCCGGCCGGCGCCCGTACGTCGACTGCGCCGCGTTGATCCCCGCAGCGGCAGGCTCCCACTTGCCACCGTCGATCAGCGCTTCGATCGCGCGTAGCTCGCTGCTCAGCTCGATTCGCGCCACGGCTCCGTCTCAACCCTCAAGCTACCATGCCCCACGATCGCGTGTTGCGCCGCGTTTTCTCGCGGGTGGGAGGCACGCCGATGTTGCGCGCTCGCTCCGCCTGCGCTACGAGCCTCGCCGCCGCGGGCGCATAACTCAGCGGTAGAGTGCGTCCTTCACACGGACGAAGTCGCAGGTTCAAATCCTGCTGCGCCCACCAAGCCCCGTGGCGCACGCCCAGAGCGTGCGCCGCTGCGGTTCCGCGGAGCGGTCGAGCGTGCGCGGCTTGCGCGTCGCGGGCTGGTCGCGCGCGCCACAAAACGACGAACGCGCGGCCCCCGTGAAGGGAACCGCGCGCCCGCAGCCTCGGCCTCGTCGGCCTCGGACTCAGCCTGCGATCAGGAGATCGCGTCCTTGACCGCCTTGATCGGGCGGGCCTTCACGACCTTGGAGGCCGGCTTCGCGGCGAAGACGGTGGGCTCCTTGGTGAAGGGGTTGATGCCCTTGCGCGCGGGGCGCGCGGGCTTCTTGACGACGAGGAACTTCGCGAAGCCCGGCAGAACGAACAGGCCGTTCTTCTTCAGCTCCTTGTGTCCCACCGCGGTCAGCGACTCGACCACGGCCTTGACCTGCTTACGCGTCACGCCGTCGGTCGCGTCGGTCACGGCCTGCAGCAGGGCGCTCTTGCTCATCGACTTCTTGCTGGGGGTGCTCTTGGGCTTCGCCATCGGTTCGTTCTCCTGTTTGGAAGCGATGCATCGGTCACGATGCTGACGTCCGTGGGACGTGCTTATAGACGGGTCTGCACCGATTCGGCCACGAAAAACGCAGGAAAGTGCCGCACGGGCCGAGCGTGCCGCCGTCTTTGACGAGCGGAGGCGGCCGCGCGTACCCTTGAGAGTTCGTGCACACGGCTGTGTGAGGAGGAGGACGACGCGTGGCTCGGTACCGGCTCAGGTTCCTCTTGCAGGAGCTCGATTTGCCCGCAGGCGACACGGTCATCGGGCGCAGCCCGGCGTGCGGGATCACGATCGAGGACCCGCTCGTCTCGCGGCACCACGCGCGCATCTCGGTCGCGGCGAACGAGGCGGTCTTCGAGGACCTCGGCAGCCGCAACGGCTCGCGCGTCAACGGCGGCATCGCGCGCGAGCGCGTCGCCTTGCGTGACGGCGACCGCATCCGCATCGGCACCGTCGAGCTCGTCTTCTGCCGCGTGGCCACGGTGCCGCTCGCGGCCGGCAAGGTCACGGGCTTCCTCTGCCACTGCTCGTCGTGCCACCTGCCGTACCCCGAGGAGATGGCCTCGTGCCCCCACTGCGGCTCGAACGAGCGCGACGACGACGACACGCTCGCGGGCGGCGTCGGCGACAGCCGGCAGAGCTGGACGCTGCAGCTGCTCGCCGAGGTGCTCGCGAAGGCGCTCGCCCTGGGTCGCGTCGCGGACGCCGACCGCCTGCTGCGACGCACGATGACGGTCGTCGACGAGCGCCTCGCGCTCGGCGCGCCGGTCGATGCTCAGCAGCTCGACTCGGTCGCTGCCTCTGCGGTCACGCTCGCCGCGATGCAGGCCGGCTCGCACTGGCCCGCGTGGGTGCTCGACGTCTGCCTGCGGGCGCAGCTCCTGCCTGCGAGCGCCCTGCTCGAGCGCATGGGCGAGCTTCCTGCCGCCGGCACGCTGCGCCACAGGCTCGACGCGCTCGCGACCGCCCGGCGCACCGGACACGCGGGGGCCGACATCGCCGACCGCGAGGCCGCGCTCGCGGCGCTGCGCGCCCGGCTCGCGCCAGGCTAGCGCCCGCGCGGCGGAGGGGCGCCCGGGAGCGTCACCGGACGCGGCGCTGCGGCTCGCGCTGCCTCGACCGTGTGCGCCTCGCCCCAGGCGAGGCTCGCGCTGGCGGCCGCTCCGATGGCCGCCGCGAGCGGGGCGTCGCCGACGTCGGCGAGGGTCGCCGCGAGCTCGTCGGGCAGCGCGATGGGGGCCGGGACGTACGCGATGCGCGGAGGGAGCGGGGGCAGCGCGGGGGGCTCGACGGTGCCGACGCGGAAGCGGACGCGCTCGACCGCGAACCCCTGCGCGGCGAGGCGCTCGACGATGGTGGCCGCGCGGAAGGTGAGCTCCTGCGCCCACGACGCGCTCCCGACGCGGACGTAGAGCGTGCCGCGCTCGAGCGACACCGGGTGCGCCTTGTCCGCGATGCGCCGCCCGACGATGGCGTGCCAGACGTCGCGCGGCACGGGCCCGCTCGAGCGCGCCGCGACCTCGGGCATCGCGCGCACGAGCAGCGTCGCGAGCGACTCGGGCTCGACGCGCCGGCGCCGCTTGCGTCGCGAGGTCATCGCGAGAGCCTAGCGCGAACCGGGGCGCGCGGAGCGTTGCAGGAGGCGGGGCGGGCTGGTAAGGACCGCGCCCCATGTTCGAAGTACGCCAGGAGACGACCGTCGCCGCCGCTCACCAGCTCCGGCTCTCGCCGGGCGAGGGCGAGCGCCTGCACGGCCACAACTGGCGCATCGTCGCCGTCATGCGCTGCCGCGAGCTCGACGCGCGCGGCATGGTCGTCGACTTCAACGACCTCGGCGCCGAGCTGCGCCGCCTCGTCGAGCCTTACGAGCACGTCTTCCTCAACGAGATCGCCCCGTACGGCGAGGTCAACCCCACCGCCGAGAACATCGCGCGCGTCGTCGCGGAGGCGCTCGGTGCACGGCTCGACGACGAGCGTGCGCGCGTCACGCGCGTCGAGGTCTGGGAGACCGACAGCTGCGGGGCGATTTACTACCGCGACGAGTGACGTGAGCGGCGCGCGACGCTGCGCGTATTTCGCCTGCAATCGAAGCTCTGGCGAGTGTCACCCGCGAACCTGGCAGATCCGCCAAATCCCTGACGGCGCGCGCAATTGACGCGCGGCGTCGGCGTTTTGACGCAACCGTTGCGCTCTACATCTGTATAGAGTCGCCGCGCTGGAAGGTCGTGCTCGACCACCGCGGGAGGCTCTGATGGGTTGCCGAAACCACGCGACGACGCGTTCGCTTCTTGGCTCATGGCTCGCAATCGGGTTGCTCGCCCTCGGGCCGCAGCTTCTCGGATGCAGCGGGTCGGAGGACACGTCCGACGTCGTGCTCGCGACCGATGACGCCGGCGACGTCACCGTCGAGGACACGAGCGTCGATACCTCCGAAGAGGAGGTCTCGACCTCGAAATGCGGCAACGGCAACGTCGAGTCGGGTGAGGCCTGCGACGACGGTCAGAACAACAGCGTCAACGGGCCCTGCCTGCCGACCTGCAAGCTCGCCTGCGGCGACGGCGTCGTGCAGTCGACCGAGAAGTGCGACACGAAGCTCGCCGCCGGCACGACGGGCGCCTGTCCCGTCGCCTGCGCCAACCCGCCGAGCTGCCAGGTCGGCAAGGTCGTGGGCAACGAGTGCCAGACGGCCTGCGAGTACGGCCCCATCACCGATTGCACGACCGGCGACGGCTGCTGCGGCTCGGGCTGCAACGCCGCCAACGACGCCGAGTGCACGGCCGTCTGCGGCAACGGCACCCTCGAGCCCGGCGAGACGTGCGACCCGTCGGGCACCTGCCCGGTGTCGTGCGACGACTCGAACGCGTGCACCACCGACACGACGAGCGGCACGGCGGCTGCGTGCAACGTCGCTTGCGGTCATGACCCGATCACCGTCTGCTCGATGACGAGCGACGGCTGCTGCGCGGGCGGGTGCGACGCGACGACCGACGTCGACTGCTCGCCGACCTGCGGCAACGGCGTCCTCGAGGGCACCGAGACCTGCGACGACGGCAACCCGGACGGCGCCGCGCCGTCGGTGCCGTGCACGACGCTCGCTGCGTGCGACGACAACAACGCCTGCACGGTGGAGACGTACACCGGCGCGGTGGCGCAGTGCAGCGCGGTCTGCTCGCACACCGACATCACGTCCTGCACGCCGGGCGACGGCTGCTGCGCGGCGGGTTGCACGAGCGCGACCGACGCCGACTGCTCGTCGGTGTGCGGCAACGCCCTCAAGGAGTCGGGCGAGCTGTGTGACACTGGCATCGCGACGGGCGCGGGCAGCTGCCCGACGGTCGCGTCGTGC
>CAITLX010000912.1 GCA_903893335.1 uncultured delta proteobacterium
CTCCGGCCTCTGCGGCGCCTGCAAGAACACCGGCGCGGCCTGCGGCGGCAACGCCGACTGCTGCTCGGGGCTCGCCTGCAACAGCGGCGTCTGCGGCGCGCCCTGCCTCGGCTCGGGCAGCTACGGCTGCGCGAGCACCGGCGAGTGCTGCTCGGGCCTCACCTGCCAGAGCAGCTACTGCGATCCCCCGCCCACCTGCTCGGGCCCGGGCTACACCGGCTGCACGGCCAACGCGCAGTGCTGCAACGGCTACTGCTCGGGCGGCTACTGCTACCTGCAGAACGGCCAGGGCTGCTCGTCGGACGGCGACTGCTACAGCGGCAACTGCTGCAGCGGCGCGTGCAGCGCGAGCGCCTGCCCGGCGTGCAAGGCGGCGTGGAACTCGTGCTCCAGCTCCACCGAGTGCTGCAACGGCAGCTGCTACTACTACTCGGGCTACGGCTACAACGTCTGCAACTAGCGCCCGAGCAGGCGCGCCGAGACCTGCTCGCCCAGCTCGGTCGCCATCAGGCGCTCGACGGCGGCCTCGAAGGCCGAGCGCGCCGCGTCGTCGTCCCAGTCGAAGCGGATGCCCATGCCCGCGGGCGAGGCGGGCGACGCGTCGGCGGGGGCGACGGACCAGACCACGGTGCCCCGGAGGCGGAAGGGCTCGGCCAGCCCCGGCACGCGCAGGGTGAAGACGAGCCGGCGGCCGATCTCGAGCGGCCGCTCGGTGGCGACGAACGTGCCGCCCTTCGAGACGTTGCGCGTGTAGTCGGCGAAGAAGGTGTTGCGCCGCTTGTAGCTGACCTCGAGGTCGATCGGATGGCGGTCGCCCGCGCGGCGCTCGTCGGGGGGTCGCAGGCTCACAATTTCCGATGCTAGCGCATCGGCGCGCGGCTGCCCCGCCGGCGCGCGGAGCGGTATGCTGCGCGCGTGAAGTCTCCGCTCCTCGCCCGCGCCGCGCGCCACCTGCCCGCGGGGCTCGCCGAGCTGACCCGACCCGGCGCGCTCGGCCAGCTCGTGAAGGACGAGGTCGGCCGCATCGTCGTCGCCGAGCGCGTGCTGCGCGAGAAGGGCATGGCCAAGGCGCTGCGACCGCGCGGCGCGCTCGCGCTCGCCAGGCTCGCGCTCGAGCGGCAGACCAACCCAGCGGCGCTCTTCCGCTTCTGGGCGGCCAACTCGCCGGACGCCGTGGCGATGGCGTGGAGCACGGGCTCGTGGACGTTCGCGGAGCTCGAGGACCGCATCGCGCGGCTCGCCACCGGCCTCGCGCGGCGCGGCGTGGGCAAGGCCTCGACGGCCGTCATCGTCGTGAAGAACCGCCCCGACTTCCTCGTGCTGCACACCGCGCTCGGGCGGCTCGGGGCCGCGTCGGTGTCGGCCTCGTGGCGCTCGACGCCGGCCGAGCTCGCGTACCTCGCCGAGCACAGCGGCGCGTCGATGCTCTTCTTCGATCACGAGATCGTCGACACGGTGCGGCGCACGCCGCTGCCGGGCATCCCGCGCGAGCGGCAGGTGACGATCGCCGGGCGCCTGCCGGGCTTCGCGCTGCTCGACGACTGGCTCGCGGCGCGCCCCGGGCGGGTGCGCGCCTCGCGCGACGAGGGCACCGTCGTCATGTACACGTCGGGCACGACGGGCAAGCCCAAGGGCGCGGTGCGGCGCTTCCGCCGCGAGACGCTCGGCGCCGCGCTCGGCTTCATCGGCGAGACGCCCATGGCGCCGGGCGACGTGCACCTCGTCGCGTGCCCGATGTACCACGCGACCGCGTTCGGCTTCCTCGCGCTCAGCTACGCGCTCGGCGGCTCGGTCGTGCTGCTCGAGACGTTCGAGCCGCGCGCGTTCCTCGAGGCCATCGAGCGCCACCGCGTGACGACCACCGCCGTCGTGCCCACCATGCTGCACCGCACGCTCGCGCTCGGCCCGAGCGAGCTCGCGCGCCACGACACCTCGAGCCTGCGCGCGATCTTCTCGGGGGGCTCGGCGCTGTCGGCGTCGGTCGCGACGCGCACGCTCGACGCGTTCGGCGACGTGCTGTTCAACTTCTACGGCGCCACCGAGACGGGCCTCGTGACGCTCGCCTCGCCGGCCGACCTGCGCGCCGCGCCTGGCACCATCGGCCGTGCGCTGCCGGGCAACGAGATCCGCCTGCTCGACCCCGAGGGGCGCGACGTGCCCGCCGGAGAGGTGGGCGAGCTGTACGTGCGCAACGCGATGCTCATCGAGGGCTACCACCACGACGAGGCCGCGACGCGCGGCTCGATGCAGGGGCAGTTCTTCTCGGTCGGCGATCTGGCGCGGCGCGACGCGCTCGGTCGCTACCACCTCGAGGGGCGCAAGCGCGACCTCATCATCTCGGGGGGCGTCAACGTCTACCCCGCCGAGGTCGAGGCCGCGATCGAGGCGCACCCCGACGTCGCCGAGGCCGCCGTCGTCGGCGTCGCCGACGCCGAGTGGGGCGAGCGCGTGGTCGCCTTCGTCGCGCCGCGCGCCGGCGCGACGCTCGACCCCGCCGACCTCGCCGCCTGGTGCCGCGAGCGGCTCGCGGGCCCGAAGACCCCTCGCACCTGGCGCGTCGTCGACGCGCTGCCGCGCAACCCCACCGGCAAGGTGCTCAAGCGCGAGCTACGCGACGCAGCAGCGGGAGCCTGAGGCATGCGACCGACCGACCCGCTCGCCTCGCGCATGCGCCGCGTCAAGCGCACCGGCGTGCGCCGCCGCCCGCTCGACGACCTCTACCACCAGCTCGTCTCGGCCTCCTGGTGGCGGCTCTTCGCGCTCGTCGTCGCGCTCTACGTCGGCACCAACCTCGCCTTCGCCTGCGGCTACCTCGCGCTCGGCGACGAGATCGAGGGGGCGCGCGCCGGCTCGCTGCACGACGCCTTCTTCTTCAGCGTGCAGACGCTCGCGACCATCGGCTACGGCAAATGGCTGCCGCGCGGCACCGGCGCGCACGCGCTCGTCGCCGCCGAGGCGCTCGTCGGCATGCTCGGCTTCGCGTTCGCCACGGGGCTCGTCTTCGCCAAGTTCGCCCGCCCGACCGCGCGCGTGCTCTGGAGCCAGGTCGCGGTGGTCGCGCCGCGCGACGGCGTGCCCTCGCTCATGTTCCGCGCGGCCAACGAGCGCGGCAACCAGATCGCCGAGGCGCAGGTGCGCGTGGTGCTCGCGCGCGACGAGATCACCGTCGAGGGGGAGCGCGTGCGGCGCTTCCACGATCTGCGCCTCGCGCGCCAGCACAACGCCTTCTTCGCGCTCACCTGGACGATCGTGCACCCCATCGACGAGGCGAGCCCGCTCGCGGGCCTCGACGCCGCGAGCCTCGCCGAGCAGGGGGCGCAGATCATCGTCTCGCTCGTCGGGCTCGACGACACGCTCGCGCAGACCATCCACGCGCGCCACGCGTACGACGCCTCGCAGGTCGTGTGGGGCGCGCGCTTCGTCGACATCCTCGAGCGCGACGGCGGCGCCACCACCATCCACCTCGAGCGCTTCCACGACACGGAGCCGCTCTGAGCGGCCGCTGCGCGCGCGACCGCGCTCAGTCGAACAGCTCGCGCAGCTTGTCGAGGAACGTCTTCTGCTGGGGCTGCACGTCCTCGCCCAGCTCGGCGGCGAAGGCCTCGACCAGCTCGCGCTGGCGCGCGGTCAGCTGCGTGGGCACCTCGAGCGTGACCTCGACGAGCTGATCGCCGCGGCCGCCGCGCGTGCGGCGCGGCAGCCCCTTGGCCTTGATGCGCAGCACGGTGCTCGGCTGCGTACCGGGCGGGATGCGGAGCTTGCCTCGCCCCTCGAGCGTCGGCACCTCGAGCTCGGCGCCGAGCGCGGCCTGCGCGAACGTGATGGGCACCGTGCAGACGACGTCGTCGGCGGCGCGTCGGAAGAACGGGTGCGGCTGCACCGAGATGGTCAGCTCGAGATCGCCGGGCGCGCGGCCGGCGCGGGTGACGTTGCCGCCGCGCTCGACGAGGCGCGTCGCGCCGTGGTCGATGCCCGGGGGGATGGTGACCGCGACCGTGCGCGGCTTGTTGAGCAGCCCCGCGCCGCGGCACGCCTCGCACGGGTGGGTGACGATGGCGCCGACGCCGTGGCAGCGCGAGCAGGTGCGCTCGACCGACAG
>CAITLX010000913.1 GCA_903893335.1 uncultured delta proteobacterium
CGCCGTGTAGTAGTGCGCGCGCGACAGCGCCTGCGCGTACCAGGTCGGGTCGCCGGCTTGCGCCGCGCGCAGCACGCTCGGCAGGTCGGAGACGACCGCGACGAAGGCGCGGGCGCCCGCGCGCCGGTCTCGGTAGGCGCACCAGCGCGCGACGGCGCGCACGCGGCGCCCCTGGACGTACTCGATCGTCGGTGAGCGCCACCCGTTCGCGCAGCCGAGCCACCCATAGTTGTACGAGCGCATCGCGGCGCCCCGGCCGGTCTCGTGCGCCACGTGCGCGACGAGCATCGCGAGCGCGGGCGCAGGTGGGGCGCTCCGGTACCGCTCGACCCACGCGGCGCGCACGTCGGCGCGGACCTCGTCGAGCGAGAGCGGCGTCGCAGCGCCTGGGCCGGCGAGCTCGCCGTCGACCTCGACGCGCTCGAGCTCGAGCGAGACGGCCGGTGGCGTCGACGGCGCTACCAGGTCAGCCGCCGCCGGGTGCGGGCGCTGCGCCGCGACGAGCGCGACGACGACGCAGGCCCAGCGGCGCAGACCGATCACCGCGACACCGCCGCGAGGTCGGCCTGCAGCGCGTGCACGTCGAAGCCGTGCGGCGCCACGCCGCGCAGCAGGAAGTCGGCCGAGAGCAGCGCGTACGCCTCCTCGCAGTAGCGCGCGAAGAACGCCCAGGTGAGGCGCTTGGCCGCTCCCCAGGTGATGCAGGTCAGGCCCGCCGGGTCGTACGCGACGATCGGCACGGCGTGCCCGCCCCACGAGCCGGGCGCCTGGTCGGCCTCGGGCGCGTCGAGGGCGACGTCCCAGGCGTCTTGCGTCTCGGCCGAGGTGGGCAGCGAGATGCCGGTGTAGAGCCCGCCGAAGAGCCAGAGCGCGGTGCGCACGGTCGCCTCGTCGTTCGCGTGCACGGCGGCGTAGGCGCCGATGCGGTGCCCTCCGATGCCGGTGGCGCGCCAGTAGCGCAGCACGTCGAGCTCGACGGCGCCCTGGTCGGTGCTCGGGTCGCCCGGGACGTACCCGCCGACGGCCTGGTAGGCGTGCACGACGGCGGCCTCGGAGACACGCGCCTCGTGGCCGCGCCCCTCTGCGGTCCACGCCTGGATCTGGTGCGCGGCAGCGGCGCAGGTGCAGTTGCCGAGCCGGTCGTTCGCGTACATCGGCCACGAGCGGACGACGTCGCCGTAGTCGATGGCCTCGGGCGGCGGGGGCAGCGTCGGGCGCAGGTACGATGCGAGGCGCAGCGTACGCGGGTCGTGGCGCACCGGCAGGCGGCCGAGGCGGCGCGCCGTCACTCGACCCCCGCGTCGAGCGAGGGGGCGTGCGCGCCGTACCGCTGCGCGACGAGCACGCAGGCGGCGTGGGCGGCCTGGATCTCGGGCTCGGACACGCCGCGCGAGCGAAGCGCCGCGTCCGCGGCCGTGCACTCGACGAGCACGCGCACGTCGTGAGGGACGACGGGGTTCAGCGCCGAGCTCGGGCCGCACCCTTCGCAGAGCACGATGCAGCAGGACAGCACCGCCGCCAGCACCGCCGCGGCGAGCCAGGGCAGCGCGGAGGCGCGGCGGGGCTCGTCGCGCAGCGCGAGCGGCAGGGGGCGCCGCGCGCAGTCGGGGTGCAGCGTCATCGGGCACCCCCCATCGCGGCGCCGAGCCGCTTGGCACCGTAGCCCACGGCGTGGACGCCGCCGGCCGCGGCCAGCCCGCAGAGCACGCCCGCGCGCACCTCGTCGAGCAGCGCGCCGGGCAGGTACAGCACCGCGCCACCGATGCCGACGGTGCAGGCGACGACGAGCAGCGCGAGCGTGGGGAGCGCCGGCCAGCGGTCGCGCACGGCGCCGACGATGGCGACGACGCCGGCGGTGACCTGGGCGGAGGTGATGGGGTCGGACATGGAGGGCTCCTTCAGGGGACGGGGGACAACGTGCCGACCAGCGACACGGGGGGGATGCACTTCGCTCCGCCGACGCGGACGCACGAGACCCAGGTGTTGCCCTCGATGCGGCGGACGGCTTCGCCCGTCTGGCGCAGCTCGAGGCCCATGTCCGCGGCCTGGGCCTCGACGCGCACGACGCGCTGGCGCAGCTCGGGCACGTCGGGCGCGCTGGCCATCGCCGCGGCGGCCGTGCGCGCGGCTGAGGCGTCGGCCTTCGCGC